>CAZITS010000060.1:0-13134 GCA_964542185.1 uncultured Pirellulaceae bacterium | reverse complement strand
GAGGGATGAGCCCGTGGATCCGGGAGTGGTTGTACACGTTGACCGGCACCAGTTGTGGGTGGGTACGGGCCGGGATCTGGTGAGTTTGCAGCGCGTGCAGTTACCGGGAAAGCGGGCCATGGAGGTGAGCGAATTGCTCCAGGGGCATACGATCACAACTGGGATTCGATTCGTGAACGATTGAGTGGAACGCGTGCGGCCAGAAACGGATGTCGGGATGCTGTCCGCGGACTGGGAAATACAGCGAGTTCCCCATCCGAGATAGCAAACGTACGGGGGAATCGGACGCCTGGGCTAAGGCAGCCCGGGCTAATAAGGTGCCCGGTCGACCAGTGGGACCACACGCTCGTAGCGTTTGATGGGGATGTCCGGCAATTGGAAGCGGTCGTTTGTTGTTATCGCACCCGACGACTTTTGAATGCCTTGATAATTGGCCGGTAGAGTCGTTGCCTGATTGTGTCTGGCCGCAAAATCAGAGTCGTCGTCCCCGGGCTGGGCAGACTGCGTGATGTTGTTTGTGTCTGCCAGGACCTCGGAACGGCGGTCAGCGGTGCCACCCTGTTGCCACGCGTTTGGCGTTGCACGATTGCCAGTGGAATCAGTGCATGACAGGCAGGCTATTGCCAGGATTAGTGGCAGGCCACCTCGTAAACTGCTGTGCTGGATCATCTGCAACCAGCGGGAGTGTACCTGTCGTTGGCGGAGGCGTTTTAGTGGCGACATAGGAGGCAGCCTGAAAGAGATGAATGCTGCGACACTATTGTGTGTTTCCACACTACAGCAGCTACTTCTTAGCCTAATTGCCCTGTCACGCGAGGAAAGAGACGCGTGGTGTCACATTTCTCGGGCCGGGCAGAGAGGGCGGCCTGCTGCCAGAGGTTGTTTTCCAGGGAACCGGCAGGAGCAGTGCTGTGCGTTACCGCACAGTGCCTGGCCTGTGATCGGCAGGTAGCCCGTTATTGATAGGTCGAGTGGCATTCGCCACAGGCCTTACGGATTTGTCCGACTGCTTTGCTGGCGGCCGACTGGTTTTTTAGTTTCACCGCATCCACGAGTGACAACGCAGCGTTTTGCATGGCTTTTGCGTAACCCATATATTCGTCATCATCGGCATCTTCCATACCTTCTTTGCACAAGATGATGGCAAAAGCGGCGACCAGTTCTGCTTCGTGCGGGAGTTCCTCCAGGTGTTTTTCGAACTCGCTGGCGCTGGCCGTCCAGCGTTGCAGGTTCTCTTCGGCAGCCTCTTGTAGTCGAGTCATTAAGGGGCTTCGGTCGGTGATGGCAGACCAGTCAGATGCCGCTTCACCCTGGCCCTGAAGCCCGCTGCCTCCGAGCAGCGTTTGCAGAGTTTCGTCGCGTTGCTTCCGGACCGCATTGAATGTGGCCGATGAGTTGGTTTTGCAGTTGGCTGCGGTTTTGGAAAATAAATCCCGGGCGACTGCTGCTTCGGTTTTCCAGCGGACGTCTCCGTCGTATTCACTAGTGATGGCAAACATCATTGCCAGGACGGAAAAGTGGACGCGGCACTTGTGATGTCCATCGCGCGCGAAAGCGGCTGGACGCGTGACATCTTCGTTAAGGCGGCTCGCGATTTGCTTGACCTCGTCTTCAATGGTGCCAGCTGAAATAAATTTGGACCACGCAAATGAGGCTGCCGGTTTCGCGCCTGATCCTGCCGCCTGGGGTGCCGCGACTCCAGCGGCGGCCGCCGCAAGGTTGGCAGGACGCGGGCCGTTAAGAGGGCCATTGGTGGCAAAGAGGTTGTCGAAAAAAATGTTGCGAACGACCGCTGGGTCGAAACGAGGTGGTTGCGCACGTCGCACGGGTTGTCGCTCGATTTTTCGCTCAGCTTGCTGTGCCCAAGTGGCCAACAAGGGAGTGATCAGCAGGAGTGCGGTGCCGAGAATTCTTCGTTTCACGATGCGCCTTGGTAATGGGTTGGCAGGCGAACCAACCGGATTGCGGATTTGCACGCCGGCTGTGTGATTTGAAGGCCGGTACGTCGGCCCTGTGGCACGGTACATTGCCGCGGGCTGCGTTACCAGTCCGCTTTGTTACCAGACCAATTGCATTATGTGGTCTGCACATTTTGCGGGCAAGTTTGTTGCCAGCTCGCACGGGGGCAGCGAGCTGCGACCTCAAGAGAGTGTGGGGATCGGGATTTCTTCGCCAATGTGCCAGTCGGTTGGATTTTCAGAGCTGCGCAGGACTTCTCGATACAGAGTATCGCGTTCCACTGGTTGACGTCCGCTTTCGCGGATAAGGGCTTGTATTTGTTCGACCGAGAGCAGTTCGGGAGTGGTGGCCCCCGCATCGTGGTAGATCAACTCGTGTCGTACCGTACCATCGAGATCGTCCGCGCCATACGCCAAAGCAGTTTGCGCCGTACCGATTCCTAACATGATCCAGTACGCCTTGATATGCGGGATGTTGTCCAGCATCAAACGACTGACGGCGATGGTACGCAGGTCGTCCAGTGCCGAAGGCTTTTTTAAATGCGAGAGGCCTGTATTTTCCGGGTGGAATGCCAATGGGATGAACGTCTGGAAGCCTTTTGTTTCATCCTGGAGTTCGCGCAGGCGGAGTAAATGGTCCACCCGATGGTAGGCCGTTTCGAGGTGGCCATAGAGCATGGTGCAGTTAGTTTTCAGGCCTAACTCGTGTGCTGCCCGATGTACATCCAGCCACCGCGTTGCGTCCGCTTTGTGCTCGCAGATCTGGTCTCGAATTTCGGGATGAAAGATCTCTGCGCCACCGCCCGGCATACTGCCGAGACCGGCGTCGATGAGTTCTGCAAGAATCGACCGTGGTGAACGGCGGGTAAGAAACTCGAACCAGTTGATTTCTACCGCGGTCCAGGCTTTGAGATGCAAATGGGGGAAGGCGCCGTGAAGCAGGCGGATCAGATTGAGGTACCAGTCGTATTTTTTTTGATGATGGAGTCCGCCGACGATATGCATTTCGGTGCATCCGCTTTGTACGGCTTCCTGACCCCGTTCAAGTAGCTGATCGTCATCCATCAGGTACCCTTTGGGGTCGCGCAAGTCCGAACGAAATGCACAGAAAATACAGCGGTAGACACACACGTTGGTCGGATTGAGATGCGTGTTGATGTTGAAGTAGGCAGCGTTACCATTCCAACGCTCGCGGACCAGATTCGCCAGTTCCCCGACTTCTTGCAGTGGGGTGTCCGGTGCGAACAGAGTCAGCCCATCTTCGAAACTGAGGCGTTCCTGGGATTCTACTTTTTCGCGTATGCTGCGGAGGCTGGGATGCGACGTTTGGATCATGGGGCAAGACTCGGTGAAACAGCGGGCTGCGGCCGGCAAGCGGCGGGAGGGTAATGATTCTCGACAGTGATCGTAACGGGGGTGTTCCGCAACGATCAAATCTAAGTCGGCGCCCCGACTTTGTCTACGTGACCAGGTCGAGAGTTACAAAGCCGAAAACTCCCATGCTGACGACCGAATTGACGTGAAAGAAGGCGACGTTGACGCGTCCGAGGTCGCCAGGACGTACCAATGCGTGTTCGTAAATCAACAGGATTGCGACCATGCTGACACCCGTTCCATAAATCCAGTTCAAATCGAGGGCCTGTCCTGTCCACATCGGTACCCAGGGAAGGCTGGCGAGGGCCAGGATCATGCCCAGGTGACAGAACGACGCGACTCGTAAAGCTGCAGGAACTCCGAGTCGGGAGGGTGCACTGTGCAAGCCATATTGTTTGTCGAACTCGACATCGAGACATGCGTAAATAATGTCGAAGCCACTGACCCAACAGAGTACTGCGATGCCGAGGATCAGACTCGGTAAGATGTCACTGGGCTGGGCCCACACTTGCTCACCCCGCAGGGCGATCCAGGTTGAAATTGGTGCCAGCATCAAGGAGGTTCCCAGCCAACCGTGGGCCCAGGCGGTGAATCTCTTGGTGAAGCTGTATCCCATCAAGAACAGCAAAACTGGCACCGAGAGTATCAGAGGCCAGCGATTTGGCAGCAACAACAGCGTGGAGGCAACAAAACCCAGCGAACTCAAAATGGTAAACAACCCAACGCCCGCGACCGATAGCAAGCCGGCCGGCAAGTGACGCTGGGAAGTCCTTGGATTCTGGGCGTCGATACGACGATCGACGATTCGATTGAAGGCCATTGCGGCACTGCGGGCAGTGACCATGCAGAGCACGATTGCCAGCAACTCTTGCCAACGGATTGAGGCGATCAGATTCTGGAGAGCCGAATGTTCCGCTGGGAATTGGCGTTCAGACGCGTTGACATGCCAGGCCATGACTGCGGCCAGCAACGCAAATGGCATTGCGAAAATCGTGTGACTGAAACGAATCATCTCCAGTACACGAACCAGCCAGGTCAACATCGTTTTCTCTCTGTCGGGGCATTCAGGAAGACGGTTCTTGAGGTAGTTCGCGTGGCGCTGATCCCCAGGGTTGCATCAAGCGATGTTCGATTTCCAGTTGGTCGAGTACTCGGGCCACGACGAAGTCTACCAGGTCGTCGAGGGATCGTACTCCGTGGTACCAGCCTGGCATTGCTGGCAGGATAACGGCGCCCGCCAGGTGCGCTTGTTTCATGTTTTCCAGATGCACCAGGGACAACGGGGTTTCGCGAGGCACCAGGATCAGCTTGCGACGTTCTTTGAGGTGTACCTGGGCCGCCCGTTGAATCAAGTTGTTGCTGCCGCCATGAGCAATTGCGCTGAGGGTACCCCCGGAACAAGGGAGGATAATCATGCCGGCGGTCAGGCAGGAGCCGCTGGCGATAGGGGCCATGAGATCGGTATGTGAGTGGATTTCGATCTGCTCGTGCCAGGGTGCGGCCAGCTCGCGGGCGGTGTCTTCGGCCGCTAATGGGGACGTTCCCAGGTCGAGTTCTGTTTTCAGGACCGCGGCTCCCGCGGGACTTACCGTAAGTCGAACCCTGTGACCAGCATTGCAGAGTACCTCCAGCAGGCGACGGGAGTACACGGCACCACTGGCACCGGTGATGGCAACCACGAGCGTCTTCATTTGGTTCCCATGTAAAGTGTTGCGATTCCCAGCGTCAGCGGCTGAAACCGGACGTGTTGCAGGCCGGCTTGGCGCATGCGTTGTGCGAGTGCGTCTCCTGACGGAAATTCGCCCACACTGTCTGGCAAGTAGCTGTAGGCTTCTTCGCGGTTTCGCGCGAGTAACTGGCCGAGTCGCGGCAGCACGTGGCGGAAATACCAGCCGTACAATCCTTTGAAAGGTTGCCAACGAGGCATTGAGAATTCGAGGATCGCGACCTGGCCGTCCGGTTGGCAGACGCGTGCCATCTCGCGCAGTCCTTGATCGGTGTCTGCAATGTTCCGCAATCCAAAGGCCACCGAGACAATCTGAAACTGGTTGTCTGGAAAGGGTAAATTCTGGGAGTCGGCGGCGATAAACGAGAGGTCGTCGCGAATACCTCGGCGTTGTTTTTTGGCTTCGCCGATAGCCAGCATTTCTTTACAGAAATCGGCGCCAATCACCGGTGCCTGGCCTCGGCTGCGTCGGTGAAACGCAAAGGCCAGGTCTCCCGTGCCTGTGCAGACGTCAAGAATGGGCGCGTCCCCCCGGGGTGGAACCAAACGCACCGTGCGCCAACGCCAATAGCGGTCCACGTTCAACGACAGCAAGTGATTCATGCGGTCGTATTTCGGCGCAATCTCACCGAACATGCGCTGGACACGTGAATTGGTTTTGTCGAGATTCATTCGGGCTCTAGGAATGAAGGCTGCCGCGAGAAGGGTTTTGCTGGCGACAGGCCCAGGAAATGGCATGGTGCCGAACCGAGTGGCGTGACAGCATAACCTGCCGATACCCGTGGTCGCAACGCACACCATGTGTTTGTCGCAGGTGAAACGGGTGTGCCACAGGCAGAGGCCTGTCGACAGACTGCCGCACGGTACTACCGCACGGTACTACCGGTCGATATCCGCCAGTCATGCCGGTCGGGGAAACACGACCGGTGGGCCTCAACCGTTTTGACGTTCAAGCCGCTTCTTGCGACGTCGTGGGAAGCGCTGCTTCGTCAGCAGGAGTCTCAGCAACCAGGTACTCTGACAACAAGGACTCGATCTGCATATTCAAATCGTCCAGTTGGAGCAGGACCTCATTTTGGCGCGCGTCGAGTTCATCGACCAGCGAGTGTTGATTTGCCAGTTCGGACATCACTGCAGTGTGGCACTGGAAGGAAAGTCTTGGGGGAAAGCTGACAGACCTTCAGATCGGCAAACGGCGCCGACCAATTTCCTCCACCCGTAAATTTCCAATCGCACAGGATCGGTAAGATGTGCCGATTGCGAGGTTTGCGTAGCCGTCGCCATGTTCCGGCAGAGCCGCTGCGGCCGGCGTTGGTGACACACTCCGCTGGCAGCTGGTCCGGCTCCCACCCTGGAAACGGGCTGCCGCCGGCGCGCTTGGCGGCAACCTGGTGCGGCGGGCAATCCTAGTGATTGAACAGGAATGCCGCGTTGTTAATCAGCGCCCAGGCGAGATCCTGGACTCCGCTCAAGCGGCGGTTCTTGAGCTGTTCTGCACTCCGTTTCACACTGGCTTCAAGATCCGCCAGTGTTCGATCACCCTTGGTGAATTGGCGATAGATGACTTCACGCTGTGCGTCGTTGCGTTGGTCGGCGGGCACCTTGATGGCCTGGGCCAATTCTTCGGGTAACGCATCGATACGTAGTGGGCGAGGTGACTGCGTCAGCGACAGCCGAAATTTCCCCAGCATGTGTTTACTGCCGAATTGTTGCCGGATCGTGAAGGTCAGCCGCGTCCCACCCTCTTGCCCCAGGTTCGTCTTGGTTTCGAAGAAGGCGGTGTGTGGTTTTCCAAATTCGGAGGCGATAGCCCATCCCCCGGCATCTTTTCCATCAATGGCTGTTGAAATGTCGTATTGCTTCTGACTGTAGTCAGCCACCGCCCGCGTCAGCACGACCGGTGCGTTGCTGGCAGGATCGCCCTGGGGTCCACTCGCCACGGTGAACTCGCTGACCACGAAATTGCCATTGTCCGCGAGTCCCGGTCCTTTATTGGCGAGTGCATCATCTGGCAATGCCTCCAGTCGAATGCCGGTGATGTCGGCCAGCTCTGTCGTTGCCACAACGGTATACACGTCCTTGTCGGCCTTCTTCATCACGCGAATTGACAGGTCTTCCTGCAGCGTCATTTCGGCGCCCTCGGCGGATTTCATTTCAGACGGTTTCAGCACTGTCCATTCAGGAATGGACACCAGCGTCTTTTCCCAGGCAGCTTGTTTTGCAATGAGACTTTTCTTGTAAGTTTCCAGCTCAGCGAGCAATTGTGGATGGCCGTCGCCAGCGGTTTTCAAGGCCTCCAGGCCGATTGCCAGTTCGCCCTCTGACGGGGCACGCGACAGGAAACGCAGGAACAGATTGTCCAGCAGCTTACGGTCGTCAGGTTGTTCGGTGACCAGCCGCGTTAGCGCATTTTGCGGATCGGAAACCGCATCGGCCACGGTGGGGCCGTTGATCAGCTTCATAATGGGACCCAGGACCATGCTGCTGCTGCGTTCACACTCACACGAACTTTCTCGAACGGGACGCCCAAAGTCGTCCAGGAAAGGAACCTTGACACCGACGTCAGGAAGTTCGGCGGCACGAAAGCCGGCTGGCACGCCGGGAATTCTCTGTTGCGAACCGGTGGCCAGGTGAATGGCGTCGTAGAGTACTTCCGCCGGCAGGCGGCGAGGGATGGCACGCGCGTAATTGATGGTGTCGTCCTGGTTCCATTCGTTCGCACTAATGGAATGCTGGTAGGTGCGGGAATTGCAGATCAGACGCAGCATATGCTGGACATTAAATCCATTGGCGACAAAGTCTTTTTCCAATGCGTCGAGTAACTCCGGGTTGGTAGCAGGATTGCCTGCCCGGATGTCGTCAATCGGTTCAATAATTCCGGTCCCGAACAGATAGCCCCAGAGACGGTTCACGTAACTGCGGGCGAAGTACTGGTTCTTGGGAGAAGTGATCCACTGTGACAACTGCGCGCGTCGCGATGCCGTTGTCGCGGCCAAATCGTCATGGCTATAGGGAAATACAGGTGGCGCGGTTTCCCCGGTACGGATGTGGGTGACTTCTCCGGCATTCTTGTCGAACACGACTTCGACCAGCGGTTTGGCACCTTCCACTGCGGAGCCACCAATTTTCTTGCCACGGTAAAGCGGGTCTTCCTTGAAGCCAATCTGGGAAAAGAAAGCTGCCAATTGATAGTACTGGTCCTGCGTCCAGCGTTCGAACGGATGGTCGTGGCATTTGTTGCAGTTGAACCGGACCGCCAGGAACAGGTGGGTCGTATTCTCCATGATCAACGCGGGGTCGCGGAGAATCTTGAAGTAGGAGGCGGGTGGGCTCTCAATGGTGGAGCCACTGGCGGTGAGAATTTGACGGGCCGTTTCATCGTAAGGTTGATTTCTGGCGACCACGTCCTTGATCCAGTTACGCATGGCAATGGACCCTTGCTCGCCGAGGAATTTCCGATTGACTTGAAGCATGTCGGCCCATTTGTTGGTCCAATGCTCGACATATTCAGGGTTTCCGATCAGTTGATCGACCAGAGCGGATCGCTTTTCTCGGCTGGGGCGCGGGTCTGCCAGGAATTTTCGCGTGGCCTCAATTTCGGGTGGCAGACCGGTCAGGTCGAGATAGACACGCCGCAGGAATTCGGCATCGCCACAAACTTCCGAGGGCAGGATCTTGACGCGTTGCAGCTTCGCATACACGTGTTTGTCGATGTAGTTGTAATGTTCCGGTTCTTGCCACGCGAACCCTGTACGGTCGCCCATTGCGGTCAGCGTGGTCGCCGCGTAGGCACCCTCGTAACGTACCAGCACCGGAGATTCGCCCCGTCGCAAGAGCGTGAGCAGGCCACGTTCGTCTGCTTCCAGAACCTCGATGTTGCCACTTTCGATAAAGGCCTCGCGGGTGACATCGCGCACACTACCGTCCTGGTACGTGGCCAGTACGGTCATCTGCTGGCGCATGCCGGCCCGAGGAAGGACCGGGTTTTGCGGCAGGATTTCCACCGATTGCACACGTGGAGCGTCCAGATCCAGCTTCGCTCCTTCTGCGATCCACTGACGAATCATTTGGTAATACGTTGTGCTCGGATTGGTACGCACACCGCCCACATGCGGAATCGATCCGGTGGCCTTCAGTAACATCAGCGACTGGTCAGGTGCCGCGCGATTCAGACGCCGCGCCCCGATGTCGTCCGTAAAGGCGCGATGATCAAACAAGGAGTCGTAGCCGCGCAAGGAAAGTTTGAAACCATTCTTGCCTGTGCGCGAACCGTGGCAGGTCCCTGCATTGCATCCCAGGCGGGAGAAGGTGGGTTGCACATCCTGTACAAAACTAATGGGGGGAGTCTGCTGTGCGCCACGGACTTCGACTGCAACCGTGACCTCGTGGCCTTGAAAGACAAAAGTCAACTGCTCTTGGCCATCTGCCACGGGAGTCACCAGGCCCAACGCTGAAACTGCTACCGTTGCCGGTTCTGTGGTCAATTTGACCATCCGGGTCAGGTCAGCCGTTTCACCGGTTTTCAGGTTACCGCGGAACTGGATTTGCCGGTATTCAAAACCACTCTTCAATGACACGGCAGGGGGAATCACGTCGATCGATACGATCTCCAGGCCCTCGGGCAAGCTTTCCTTTTCTTCGTCGGCCTGAGAGCCGGCAGGTGCTGCCAGCAGTAATCCGGCTAACAGAAAGCAGTGGGCGACTTGACAGCGTAAAAAGCGGTTGTTCATAGCGGCGGCACTTGGATTGGTATTCAGGACTGGGACTGAGTTGGTTTTCAGATGAGTCATTTCGTACCTGAAGATAGGTTGTCTGCGAGTCGTGTTTTGCCTGGTTGCTGCGTTGGCAGTTGTTAGTTTCGGCGACCTGGTTATCCGTTTGCGGTGGGAAGTTGATGTTGCGGCGTTCTCTGCCGCGGGCTGACGCCAGCGACCAGAAAACAGATCATGATGATTAACGATAGGTTTGACTTGGAATACGCCTACTCCGCACCACTGACCTCACCGGCTTGAATTGGCACCGGCGGGAAGGAGTGTTTGATGTTGCCATTGGCCACATCGATTAACCGTACCTGGCCGTCATAGCCGGCCACGGCGAGCTGTTTGCCATCGTGGCTGAACGTGACGGCATAGATGGCACTTTCGGGGACAGAGATCTTCAGCAGTTCCTTGGCATCGGCGTAGTTGAAGACGCGCACTTCTCCCTGGGTGTTGTAACTGCTGCCGGCGACAATCTGATTGCCGTCGCTACTGAACGCGACAGAGAAAATCCGTCCCGGCATTTTCGGGAAAGCTCGAATCAAATTGAAGTCGTCGCCAATTCTGCGGGCTTTTTCTCGTACCATGCGGTAAATCTTTGGTGTCCCGTCGGAGCCACCGGCGAGTAGTTCGTCTTTGCTGGGGTGGCGGTCGATGGCATGCAAACCCCCTTTCAGGGCACCTGGCGTAATGCTGGTAATATTGTCGATGAAACGTTGTGTGGGGACGTGGATTAATTTCATTGACCGATCTCGACTGACCGAGATCAGGTGGTCGGACTTGACCGAGAAGATCGTGTCCAGGACCCAGTCATTATGCGCTCCGTTGTAGAGTTTTTGCTCACCGGTCTCGGCATCGATTGCCCGCAGCGTGTTGTCCGGGCAGCCGAATCCAATCAACTTGCTGTCGTTGGACCAGCTGGCACCATAGAGTGTGTCGTAACCGACACTCCGCGAGAGTTGCAACGCGCGCTCGGCCACGTCCCAGATTTGCACTTCTCCCAGGCGGCCCGGTGAACCGCCAGCAACAGCCAGACGCTTGCCATCTGGAGAAAAAACAGCCGACTCGATCCGTTCTGACATGCCGATCAGGCGGGCGGCTACGCCCGAACCATCAGCATGATGCAGCACGACTTCGTGGTAACCCGATACTGCCAGCCACTTGCCATCGGGCGAGAAGTCGAGAGACGTAATGACAGGCGCAGCTGCATAGGTCGGTGGGTTTTCGGTGTTGAATTGTGTTTTGGCGGAAGCCGGAGTGTCGTCCTGGGCTCCTTGTTCTATCCATTTGCGAATCAGTTCGATTTCGGCGGCGGCCAACGGTTTCCCTTCCTTGGGCATGGCCGCGGCTCCATCGACGGGTGTGATTTGATCGATCAACCCACTCTCGGCGGGCTTGCCAGCTACGACCGCCGCATCACCACTCTCACCACCTTGCAGCAGCTGGGAGAATTGCGTCATCTCGTACTGGCCACTCTGTTTGGCCGGTTGATGGCAGCCCAGGCAGTGCGTCTGGAAGAGCGGGCGAATTTCCTTGTAGTAGCTGACTTCACGCGCGACCGCGGAGTCCGGCGTTTCTTCCTCGGCAAATGACGGTTGCGGCGCGATCGCCTGCAGTAGCGTTCCCACCAGGGTCAGACCCAATAGGGTGGCATGCGTCCAGCCAGTTCTCATGACAAGCACCTCGGCAAATGTCAATCCGCGTCCGCGGCGATGCGTAAAGGGAAGGGAATAGTGGACGACTGCACAGGACCTGCCGGCCCGGCGGCGCAGATGGCCAAAATTGGTAAGTCGAATATACCCCGACTGGCTGAGAATCGCAACGAATGTCCTCGCGTCTGGCACTCTCTTGGCGCTCGGCGGAGCTGACCTGCCAGACAGGTATTTTGCGCCTTGCCCACCACTTGGGTTTGTCCGATTATGATGCGCCCTTTACGCAGTTTACCGCGGGTTTTCCGGTGATTTTGTCGATTTGGCGGCAGCCAGAATGGAAGGCAAGACGGCGAGGTCGAGATTGCCGCCTGAGAGGATGCCCACAACGTGGCGTCCGGCAAACCGCTGGCGCTCGGCCAGGGCCGCTGCCAGGGCTGCGGAGCCGGCCCCTTCGGCGAGGTTGTGGGTATGTTTGAGAATCAAGTACGACGCGTGCCGCAGTTGGTCGTCGTCCACGAGAATCACATCGTCCATCAACGCACGCATGATTTCCAGGGTCATTTCAGCGGGGACCCGGGTGGCCATCCCCTCCGCCCACGTATCACATTTTGCGTCAAGTTGGGTCTGGCCTGTTTGCCAACTCCGTGCTACCGCGGCAGCGCCACGCGCCTGGACGCCGATGACCTGTGTTTGAGGGTGGCGGTGTTTGGCGACCAGGCAAGTTCCACACACACCGCTGCCCAGCCCGATTGGCACCAGGATGACATCGGGCTGAGGAAGCTCCTCAAAGATCTCCCAGGCCATTGTGGCCACGCCCGCAATCAGCAAGGGTTCGTTGGCCGAGTGGACGTAGCGTCCTGCGGACCGACTGGCCAGTTCTTCGACATGTTCGCGGGCCGCGTCAAAATCCCGACCTTTTTCAATGAGTTTCGCACCGAGGCGCAGGATCGCCGCATTCTTATCGGGGTTATTGCCCGTGGGGACCACGATCGTGCAGGGGATTCCTGCTCGGCGCGCTGCGTAGGCCAGCGATTGGCCGTGATTACCGGTCGAGACGCCCCAAATTCCACCCTCGTGGTGAGCCCCTGCAGTCGCCGCCACGAGGTTGATTCCGCCACGTACTTTAAAAGCTCCGATCGGTTGGTGGTTTTCGTGCTTCAAGTAAAACGGGAAGCCGAGCAGATCGGTTAACCCTCCCCATTGATACAGCGGCGTCGCTGCCAGCGCGGCGCGCACGCGGGGCAGGGCCTGGTGGACATCCTCGATCGATACGGGCAGTTTGCTGGCAGATTCTGACATGGGGCGGTTGCTGTGGGCGCGGCGCATGAGGGCGCCAGTTCCTCTGATGGGGACGTGTGGTGGAGCTGAGCGGTGGGAGGGAGTGGCCGCACTGTTTGCCAACCTAACGATTGTAGTGACTGCCGGTAAATAGTTCGGTTGCCAGCACCGCGACCTTTTCCTGGTCCGCATCCCCGCCGTCGGGGGTGATTTCTTTTTCGTCCCAAGTCGAAACAGCGGTTGACAATAGGTTCCGGTGCCACTATCCGTGAACATTGCAGTTTTCTGTGGGAGCGGTTGTCTGTCGGAAATACGTGTCTGGTGAACCGAGCCCGGAGATGGGTCAGGCCCCAGAAATGGGGCAGCCGTGTCCTCCAGGTGGTGTATGC
>CAZITS010000059.1:12106-13147 GCA_964542185.1 uncultured Pirellulaceae bacterium | reverse complement strand
GAAACTCCAGTCACTGGTTGGAATCCTGGAGACACGAGGGTACGGCGAAGAGGCAATACGCGGTATCATGCACGGAAACTGGATCCGAAGGCTCAACCAAATTTGGAGCGATCATTGAGTTCAGGGTCGCATTTCCAACGTCGAAGTTGACAACAGACAGAAACGTTAGACCGATCTCATCAAGCACAGATACTCATCGAACTTTACAGAAAACCGCAGTCACGGAATAACCACCCATGAAACTCGCACGATTCAAAGACGGTCAAGGAGACGTGGCCGTCGGCACAATCAGAGACGATCAGCTATTCCCACTCGATACGAGTAACTCCCAATATCGCCAATTGAGTGACATCCTGGAGGCCGATGACCCCGCCGCAGCTGTCGCCACACTGACGGCTGCTGAGGTGGGCATTCCGCTCGATCAAGTCGTGCTATTACCGCCGATCGACAACCAGGAAGTTTGGGCCGCAGGTGTCACGTACAAACGAAGCCAAACTGCCCGCATGGAAGAATCGGAGACCTCTGCAGACTGTTACGATCGTGTCTACCAGTCAGCGCGACCAGAAATCTTCCTCAAAGCAACACCCAATCGCGTTTCGGGACCTGGACAACCGGTCCGCATTCGTGCCGACTCAAAATGGGATGTTCCCGAACCCGAACTCGCGTTGGTCTTGAATTCGCGTCTCGAATTGGTTGGATTCACTATCGGCAATGACGTGAGCAGTCGAGACATCGAGGGTGAGAACCCGCTCTATCTGCCGCAAGCAAAAGTTTACAACCAATGCTGTGGCCTGGGACCACATATCGTGCTCGCCAGTTCGGTAGCTGACCCTTCAGCAATCGAAATTTCGCTGCGTATCGAACGCGATGGCAACAGTGCCTTCCAGGGTGAGACAAGTATTTCAGAGATGGCCCGCTCCTTCGACGACCTGCTCGGCTGGCTTGGACGTGAGAATTCTTTCCCCAATGGTGCCTTTCTCTTGACCGGAACAGGAATCGTCCCGGACAGTGACTTCACGCTTCAAGGTGGTGACCTGGTCC
>CAZITS010000059.1:0-12096 GCA_964542185.1 uncultured Pirellulaceae bacterium | reverse complement strand
TCAGTGGCATCGGCACCCTGAGTAATCCGGTTGTCCGGGGCTGACCAGGGAGCGTTTTAATGTTTTCCCAGTAAGATTGGTGTGTGTGAAAGACCAGACTGATCGGTCAACGGCGAGAAAATACACGTTTTCTCGCCGAAGTTGGTCCTGAAGATACAACTGGATTGGAATGACTTGCTCCCGTTGATATACTGGCACCCGAATCGCGTTCAACGCTAGCAACGGACGTGTCTGTGATACCCGGTGGAGCACTGTATGCCCGACAAAGAAGAAGCTCTCGAAGTCGAGGGAACTGTTACGCAAGCACTTGCCAATACACGATTTCGAGTCCGTCTGGATTCGGGAGGATCCGAGGTCATGGCGCATGTCGCCGGCCGCATGCGCAAGCACTTCATTCGAATTGTTCCGGGGGATCGAGTAAAAGTCGAGCTCTCCCCTTACGACCTCACCAAGGGCCGTATCACTTACCGAGAACGCTAGTTCAGCGGGATCTCCTGCGCCCGGGTGTCCCTCGTTAGCCCGGGTGTCCCTGGGCACCGGGCAGAAAAACTTGCAGGCAACCGGGCGGACAGTACAGCTGGCAATAGATCAGTCTGTTTCATCTGCCGGTAACTCCTGTGGCCAGTCGCTGCAAGTGCAGGTGCACTACTGCAGAGATCTACCGCAATTTCCCCGCGCGTCTCTGGTCTGACAAAGACACTCCGGAAACCAACCAGCCGCAGCCGGTTACTGGGGGCGCCACCCGATCCGTCTCCAATTAGTTCTGTTCGCTGCCACGGGCATCGAATACACTGTGGGCTGACAGTTTTGTTGAAACATCCACCTCCTCCGGTGGGTACTAGATTCTGGAAGCCGAAAGTCCAACGGGTTCACTGCCGGTACCCGTTCTAGTGAAAACCTGTTTTCTGAAGGAGAACACCGTCGTGAAATTGCATTCCAGGCCGATTGCTGCGTTAGCGCTGATGCTGGCTTTAACCGCCCGTGCCCAGCTGCAAGCCCAGGACGTGAAGCCAATCGCCGTCGTCTCTATCTCGAGTGTCAACGAGCTCCTGGGAGATGCAAACTATTTACTCGGTGCGGCGGGCCAGCAAGGGTTTGGCGCCCTGATTCCATTAATTGTCGATCCGCAACTAAACGGCATCGATCGTACCAAGCCCATTGGTGCTTATGTGACCATGGAAGGCATTCAAAATCCGCTGGAAGACCTTCCGGGCGTCGTCCTTTTTGTCCCCGTCTCAGACGCCAACGCAGTTATGCAAACTCTTCAATTAGCCCTGATGGCACAGATTGAAGACGTCGCGGGCGGCCTCAAGAAAGTCGATCTTGGGGATGAGGCGCCATACTTCTTGAAAGTCGACGGTGGCTGGCTATTCGGATCGAATAAATCCGAACAGCTGGCGGATCTCCCCGAAGATCCTGGAACAATGCTGGACGGTCTCGACAAGTCACACGATTTGGCTGTTCGAATTAACGTCCAGAATATTCCCAAGCCATTTCGGGATCTGGCTGTGATGCAAATCAAGCAAGGGTATGAAGGAGCCCTAGCCGGTGGTTTACCCCCCGGAGTCGAAGGTGCTGAAGGGCTGGTAGACCAGGGTATCGAAAACATGGAATCCCTGATTCAGGATTCTCACCAGATCACCCTGGGGATGGGAATCGACAAGGCAAAGAAGAATACCTTCTTTGACATGAGCTATACCGCAGTACCTGGTTCCAAACTCGCCCAGCAGATGGCAGCCAGCGCGGATGCCAAAACAGCCTTTGGCGGGTTTCAGTTACCGGGGGCCGCAGTCACAGCTATGAGCACCCAAAAGGTAAGCCCGGAAGATCTTCAGCAAGCGTTGGTCGCCGTCGACGCTTTCCGTGATCAGGTACTAGCAGAACTCGAAAACGACCCCTCGTTGAACGATCCTCAGATCCGTGCCAGTGTCAAAGAGGTCGTGGATATTTTCTTTGACGTCGGCACGAGCACGGCAAAAACAGGAGTTTTGGATACGGCTGCCACGCTGTTGTTGCAAGAACAGTCAATGACCTTCATTGCAGGAGTCAAAGTAGCAGCAGGTGACAAACTGGATACTGCTGTTCGCAAGCTCGTCGAGCTCTCCAAGGACCAACCTGATTTTCCCGAAGTCAAAGTTGACGCCGATCAGCACAAAGGTATCCACTTTCACACGCTCAATGTGCCGATTCCAGCCGGCGAAGCCCAACTCGTACTAGGGGATGGACTCGATGGTGTTTTAGGTATCGGAAAAGACGCCGTCTACATGGCGTTTGGCAAAGACGCGTTAAGTACCTTGAAACAGGCTATTGACACCTCGGGCGACAATAATGCAGAAAGCAGCGCTGCCATGAAAATGGTCGTCTCGGTGGGTGCCATCCTGAAATTTATGGCATCTGTTCAACCGGATGAAACGCTAGAGGGTCTGGCGGAAGCAGTCGAGACACTCCAAGGGAGTGACCAGGTAAACATTCTTTATGAAACGATCAAGGATGGTGTTCGTGGCACGCTGACAATCGATGAAGGAGTCATCGAGTTGTTGGGCAAGGCGGTACCAGACCCAGCTGCCGGTGGTGGTTTCTAGTAATTCAACCGCAGGCTGACTTGTGCTCCAATTACGGCGCCGACTTGAATGAGTCGGCGCCGTTTCTTTTCAACAATCTGTCAACCTGTTTGTGTGGCCTCTTCGATCGCTTCCTGGCAGCAACCACAAAAAATGTCACGTGACACTGCTTTCTATCCCCTGCTCCGCTTTCCGCAATTAGAGAATCACGATGAACCAAGCGGCGACCTTCTCTACCGTTCGCACCGAAATCGCCGGAATCAGTGTGCTGGATCTCGCCAGCACTTTCGAGACACCTACCTATGTCTACGATGCCAGCAAAATCCTCAAGCGCATCGAAGAGCTGCGACAATTTGATGTGATTCGCTATGCGCAAAAAGCTTGCTCAAACCTGGCCATACTGGACCTGGTCCGTCGGCACGGCGTCGTGGTCGACGCCGTCAGTAGCGGAGAGATCTATCGGGCGCAAGCGGCTGGTTTTGCTGCCACCGGCACGCCACCTCCCATCGTATTTTGCGCAGACCTTTTCGATCGCAAAGCGCTGGAACAAGTGATCGCTCTCGACATCCACGTCAACGTTGGATCCGCTGACATGATCGAACAACTGGGGGAAAGTGGCGGCCCACGCAACATCAGCTTGCGCATCAACCCGGGTTTCGGGCACGGACACAGCCAAAAAACCAACACCGGTGGTGAACAATCAAAACACGGCATCTGGCATGACGAGCTGGAATCCTGCCTGGCCGTGGCACATCGGCATGACCTGACGGTAACGGGGTTACACATGCACATCGGGTCGGGGAGCGATTTCGAGCACCTGGCACAAGTTTGTGGTGCCATGGAGCAATGTGCACAAGTTGTGGGAAGCTCCTTAACCTCAATCAGTGCGGGCGGTGGACTTCCGATTCCGTACCGTAATGGTGAGGCTTCTCTGGATATCGGTCGCTATTTCGAACTCTGGGATGCGACGCGAAAGCGCCTTGTCGCAGCATTCGATCATCCTGTTTCACTGGAGATCGAACCTGGCCGATACCTGTCCGCCGAGGCAGGCTACCTGATCACCGAGATTCGAGCCATCAAAAAGATGGGAGCCAATACGTTTTACCTGGTCGATGCGGGTTTTAACGACCTGGCCCGCCCCATCATGTACGGTGCCTACCATCCGATCTCGCTGACGCCCAAAGACGGAAACTCGCAACGACCAAGTCAACCCGTCGTAGTCGGTGGACCGCTGTGCGAGTCCGGTGACATTTTCACCCAGGAGGAAGGTGGTTTTGTCTGCACGCGTGAACTGCCGGTTGCCAACGTGGGAGATTTTCTGGTGATTGAGTGCGCCGGTGCCTACGGATTCGTGATGGCGTCCAATTACAACTCACGGCCCCTCGCTGCGGAAGTCCTGCTGCAAGATCAACAAGCCCACCAGGTTCGACGTCGCCAGAGCGAAGCAGATCTCATCTCACACGAGCAGATTCCAGCTGACTGAAATGGCTCACCGCAAGATCCGCATCTGGTTGTCCGGGTCCGCGTAACGCGTCACAAATCCGAATCACCCCGATAGCGAGACGTGTGGCAGAACAAATTCCATCGTTTCTTCATTGAGAACACAACAGACCGATGCTACAGCGTTACCTGATCGTCTGGCTCACCCTCTCTTCTCTCGTTGCATTGTTCTGGTCAAAGTGGCTGGGCACTGCTCCCGAGACCTGGGACCCGTTTGCAGACAGCAAGCCCCTGCTGACGGTACTGATCATCATTACGATGTATATGATCGGCTTACTGATGCCACGTCGTGAAGTCGATAACGTGTTCCGTCGTTGGCCACTTGTCTTTGCCGGGGCGGCCATCCAGTACACCGTAATGCCCCTATTGGCCTTCCTGCTGGCCCACGCGTTCGAATTGGATGCTGATACCTTCGTAGGCGTTGTTCTCGTTGGTTGTGTCCCCGGTGCAATGGCGTCGAACGTCTTGACGATGAATGCTCGTGGCAATACGAGCTATTCCGTTAGCTTGACCACCGCCGCAACCCTGCTCTCACCACTCGCAGTCCCGCTCGCACTACGGCTTGTGTTAACAGGACAGGAAGTGGAAGGCCCTGACTTTCTCGATTCCGCTCTCAAATTACTCAAAACCGTCGTGCTGCCAGTTGCCTGTGGCCATCTCACAAGCCGCTGGCTGCTGCCAGCAGATTGGCAACCTCGACTTAAAACGATTGGTTCGACTACCGCAAATCTGAGTATTCTCTGGATCATTGCGACGGTGGTCGGCAACAATCGCGATACCCTCTGGCAGGTACAAGTCAGCATTTTCGCAGTCTTGTTAACACTCAATCTAAGCGGCTATGCCGCAGGATACACAGCGGGATGGGGAATTCGACTCGACCCACCGATGCGACGTGCCCTCACCCTCGAAGTGGGCATGCAAAATGCGGGACTCGGTGCCGTCCTGGCAGGCGACTTCTTTCCCGGCCGAGACGCAATCGCCATTGCCCCCGCTCTCTATACATTCGGCTGCATGTTGACCGGAACAATACTCGCCCATTTCTGGTCGCGGCGCTCACTTGACACGGCACCGACTGCCAGATCTCAAGAACTGACCTAGAGCTTGCCACCAAAAGGCCAATCCGTGTCAGGCTCTGCCGACGCTATTCCGCTTCAGGCAGCCGGTGTCCAGGCGTGGTGAGTTCTTCAGAAGCAGGATTATTTCTCCTCACCGGCATCCGCAGCATCCCCAGTGTCCACCAGGAGATACCCTGCCCAAAAGAAAGGATGATCTGCTGTGGCCCCGAGTTCTGTATCTTGATCGTCAACGCGCGGCTCTTGTTCGGGATCAAGTGGTGCGTGCATCATCAACTGGACACTCCGTTGCCAGGCAGCAGATGCTGGCCGATGTGGCAATTCCTGGGTAAATTCGCGCGTCAAGTCATACGCTGTCTGTCCACCGGTGCGCCAACGACTGAGCAAGATCGTCTGACTTCCAGATGACATTAAACCACACAGCGTCAAGAATATTTCATTACCATTGCCACCCTTCTTGAGACCATTTTCAGCAGCCGTGTGAAATCCAGGAAGCACGACTTGCTGTGGTGCACCCCAGGGCAAAGCAATCCAACTTGCCAGACTGCTCCCTGGCTTCCCTCGATCCAAACTGACAGGCGACCAACCGTACGGCACCAGGTTAGCGTCAGTCAGATCATTCAAAACCACGAGTCTCTGGCAAACCGAAGCAATCAATCCCGAAGGAGCGGACAACTTGTCAGGCAAACGTACAGTTCTCGGTAGCCCATTCTGCAACCGGTTAAAGGCTTCTTCGGCAACAGTCTGATCATCGCGCGGAAAAAGTTTTCCAACAACAACAGCGGTATCAGCCTGGGGACTCAAGCGACGCTTCGTTGGGTAGGCCAGGGACACAAGAGGAGCATAACGAACACGCGATTTACCGATAATCGGAGTTCCGTTCACATCATTTTCAATAGTGAGTGCTTCAAATGGCACGTACCAGAGAATGCCGTCTGGTACGACAACGAGTTCTTCAAGCTTGTCCCAGACACCTACATCCGCGTCGTTGGTAAGTTCCATAAGGATTTGATGTCCCAATCCTCGCCAGTCTGACTCACCGAGTTGGGTTGAAGCAACGGTTGAGTTGGCTTCATGATTGCCCATCTTTCGCAGCATCCCAGAGACTAACTGCCTCATTCTTGATGGCGCTTCGACATGCCAATGACCATATTTACCCCGACTCATCATAAAAGCGTGGACCATACGACTGGTGGCAAAAAAGCTCAAAATAGCGTGTGCTGGTGGAATCGTCTTCTGCAGTTCCTTAACGTCTTGTTGTGGAGGGAACACGAATTCCGCAGGCTCGCGACGCAGAGCAATCCTGTGCAAGAGCAGTTCCTGTTGCTGGCTGGCAGTCGCCAGCATCTGGAGGAGTTTCTGTTGTTCGCGGGCGGCCTCCTCATCCTCCGGAACCAAAGCCAGATCCGCCAACTGCTTGCGAACTTGCGTTACGGTCCGAGACGTCGCCGCTAGATTTGGATACCTGGCAACCAGATTCTGGCGTTGTAAACGAGCAGCCTCATTGAGGAGTTCAGCGGGTGCCTGCAAGATCCACCGAAATGCCAGCATCCTGCCACCTACAGGCAGAGTGCGATAAAAACGGTGACGCCGTATACGATCTGTAATCTGAATCGCTTTCTCAAATTCGCGGCGTTCAATTGACAGCTCCAACCAATGCTCCAGGGGTGCTTCAAGCGAAGTTGTCAGCAGAGCAAAACACTCCATCGGATCGTGCGCCCAGTCCTTCGCCGTGGGATCACGCAACAGTCCTTCATAAAGTTCGTCAACAATTCCGGTCACTCGCAACCGCCCCGAGGTAAATGCCTGGTCGACAAGGGCCACATGGCTCAACCAGAGGGAGGCCTTCCGTTGAAATGCCATCGAAGTCGCAAAGAGCTTCATGCCGGCTTCATGCCGGCCGTCATTGAATTCCAGGATCGCAGCCTGAAACATGTGCCGCGCACCAATTCGCCCGAGGGAAATATCCCGGCGTGCCATGGTGCGCCGTGCTTGTTGCAAGGCAGTCACTGCCAGCTTGGGTTGACCCTGGTGGAGGGCCACCTCCGCGGTGCGAACCAACATCGAAGCCTGTAAGTGTCTGGAATTCCGGTTCGCCCAGGATGCAACAGGCATCAGGGGTGGATACATTCCCTGCTGGCCACGCATCATGTGTACCACTGCGCCCCAGCTGAATGCTTCTGCGATCAACACATGCTGGTCGTACGCCGCTGCTGGAAAACTCGCCTCAAAAAAGTAGTTCGCTGCGGCATCGAAATTGCCTGCTCGAAACGCGAGTTTCCCCAATTCGACAAGTGCAGTCGCGGTCAACGGATGATCATAGCGGCCAAGTATGACTAGAGATTTCTGCAGCTCAGCTGCTGCCTGTGCATGCTTTGCTGCCGAGGCCAGTGCCAACCCACGCCAGAGACTTACCCAGGCTTGCGACCAGTGGTTGGCATGACTTAGTTGCTGCTGTTTCAACAATGCATTGAGATTATCCGTACCCGGTGAGTGCTCGCAGTAGGGGCCCATGATTTCCAACCTGCGACGCATCGCCAGGGCAATACAGCGGACAATCTCAGCTGCTCGTACGGGGCGCGCATCGGGTGTTCCCAAGAGAATCTGATTCCCCTGAATCGCCTGGTTTAACTGATAACTGAGCAACGATTCAGGCAGTTGTACGGGAACCGAACGGCGTTGACTGGTACCCCAATTGATGGCCGGATTAATCTGGCGGCGCAACGGATTGAGTTGAGTCGGGAAACGAATCCGCCTCATCCAGTCAGGGTACTTGATAAAAAGATCTAATGCGGCGTTGTACATCTCCAGTGCCGCCGCCGTGTCACCAACCTGGTAAAGACATTCTCCCTGCATGGCAAAGATACAGATGGAATCGATCCAGCGATTCGGCGCCTGCAAATAAGATGATGACCTCAGGCCTCTGAAGGCTCGTCGGTAATCACCATCCGCAAACGTCTCGCAGGAGGTGAGATAATCTGCTCGCGGCCTGGCGCGGTCACTTTGTTGCGCTGTGACCGGCGTCTCCCATCCAGATATAGCCAGGATTGCCAGGCTCAAGACGGGAAACACTCCATACAGCAGCAACTGCCGCTTGCCTGCCAGCCTACTGGTAGCCATGCTCGGTCCTCACCAAAAGATATCACGGGACTAGCACAACACCCGCCGCAGGATGTCTGAAAACATCTCTCTGAGCGAGCATTTGTACCGGTCGGCCATACAGACGTGTCCCAACTGTTGAGCCGCCTCGCGTACGCTTTCCAATACCGCTCCGAAAAAAGCGACTTGATTGCTAGCAGTCTTCCTTCTGGCCTCAACCTGGCAAGACCACCTCTGGGAGTGACCTATGCGCTTCATAATACCCAATCGCGGCAAACTAGGCGAGAAAACATAACTCACTCCAGACCGCCAGGTGACGTAACCCAAAAAATAGCGGGAATAATATTCAATCTCCTTGTGCCTGGACGCCGATAACGGTTGCGACGATTACACCGATTATTTCAAGCATATCGTTTGCACCCGATTTGCGGCAGGACAATAAACCTGCCCGGCACAACGGAGATCAGGGATGAGCGCGAAACAAACACAACGACGGCTGAGAACGTTCCTATGGGGATGTAGCCTCGTAGTGGCTACCGTCGGTACAGGCTGCCAATCTCATATCGGCGGACAGATTTTGCCCAGCCCTTACTACCACGAAGATGATGTCCAATACTTCGCTCCGGGATCAGAGTTCCCGCTGGCCGAAGAGGCTGCCGCGATGCAAGCAGACAAGGCTGACGAACGGGATCGCAATTTCTAGGTGTTCGTGGGCTAACTTTCACGCCCATCTGTGCCTGGTCACAGCATCCTGGACAATGACGCGAAGTCCCTGCGCCATCACTTCAGATCGCTGCCTCTTATAGCCACGACATGTCGATCCGGCTTGTTAGAAATGACATTGCTTCGAGTCTAGTCGGCCGGTACATTCCTGCGCACTTTGACGCAGGAGTTCTTCATGGCTTCAACCAGCATTCAAAACGCGAACACCGCACTGGAACTTGATCAAGTATCTCCAACAAGAACCTGTTGCGTTTGCGGCCATTCCCGTTTTCGTCTTCTCCACCACTGGGACCCGGCCCATCTTCGTAATGTAGCAACCATCCCAGTTGGTTTCTGGGCCTGTGAGTGCGGGATCGCGTTACTTGATCCTGTCCCAACTGCGCAGCAGCTTCCCGAAACAGGCGATTGGTGGTCCCCGCACAGAAAAGAAATCTATCGTAATGTGTGGTTCAAACATATTCGTATCCGCATACAGAACACCCTGTTCGGAAACGCAAGATCCCGCCTGATTCGGCAAACTCAAAAAGTCATACCCGCCGGACGTTTGCTGGACATCGGCTGCGGTACTGGATCCTTGTTGAAGGAAGCTTCCAAATTCTACGATTGCACGGGACTGGAACCTTCAGATCGAGCCGCCGATGCGGCTGAATCTGAAGGCTTTCAAGTAATCCGCTCCACTGTCGAAAATGCCCAGATTCCAGACGACGCGTTTGATGTGGTCACCATGGATGCCGTACTCGAACACGTCCCGGATCCAGTTGCCGTTTTGCAACAAATTCATCGCATCCTGCGTCCAGGTGGTGTCGTAGTCATCAAAGTGCCTAAGCTCTGGGGACCATCGCACCGACGTCACGGTCGTGAATGGAATGGATTTCGTGTCGGTTACCACCTCACTATGTTCACCGGAAAAACACTATCTGCTGCCCTGGAAGCTGCTGGCTTTACCCCCCTTTCACAGCCGACCCGTGATCGCTGGTTAGACGACATCCTGGTTCTCTGGGGCCGTCAACAACCGGTTGCCTGCACACGGACTGCAGCCGCGTAACCTGCTGCTGTGAACATCTCGTGAAACGCTGTTTCCCTTGGCCCAACGTCAACTTTCATCTGTCGCGTGCAGGCACCTGGCAACCACTTGTTTGCTGGCAACGCGTGATCCAAGTAGCAAGCCCAGCAGTCGCGCAGAGTGGCTTCGCGGGTGGCATCCAGAAACATCGATTTGTATGATTCATGTTCCAGACTCTACTGGAAATCACGAACGCTTATTCCCTCATACATTATGGAGATAATCGATGGTCAAGACTGCCAGTACGATGCTTCCTTTGGGAACAACTGCACCCGATTTCTCGCTGATCAATGTCAATGGTCAAACAGTCTCACTGACAGACTTTGACTCTGCCAAAGCAATCGTCGTTGTCTTCATGTGCAACCACTGTCCTTTCGTCAAACACATTGCGCCGCAGTTAGCTCAATTCGCACGTGATTGCCAGACCAAAGAAGTTGCACTGATCGGCATCAACTCAAACGACGTTTCCAGCCACCCAGGCGACTCACCTGAACAGATGATCCACGAAGCCGAGCAACAGGGCTACACGTTCCCCTATCTATTCGATGAAAATCAAGAAGTAGCGATCGCTTACCGCGCCGCCTGCACCCCGGATTTCTTTTTGTTTGACGCTGACAAGAACCTCGTTTATCGGGGGCAATTCGACTCCAGTCGCCCAGACTCAGGTATCGAGGTTACTGGCTCCGACCTGCAAGCCGCTGTGGATGCAGTGCTCAAGGGTGAATCCCTCACCATGGAGCAAATCCCTAGTATCGGCTGCAACATCAAGTGGAAAGCAGGTGCAGAGCCCGAGTACTTTAACCCGGCGGGTGTGTCTTAGTTGAGGGAGAGCTCGCACTATCGCAAGTTTAGTAAGGCAGACCTGAAAACCTTCGTTCTCCCACGATAGAAAGGCTCAAGCAACGGTCGTCCTGACACCCGCCACATCGGGCCCCGTTGGCTGGCCAAGAACAAGTGCCGTGGCGCAGGAAATCCAGCCCTCGCCGTAACTACGGGGCTCTGGACAGACAACACCACAACCGTTCCTGATCCTGCATCACGATCAGGAACGGTCGCACCGTGTGACGGCGAGAAAGCAGGTAGCGAACATACGAAAACGAACGGACGTTTGTTTATCGCCAGGCAGGTTGTCACTCCAGGCTGTGGTCGAGCAAATCAATAAGATTCTAGGATTTGGGACCATGCCTGATCTTCGTCCGGAATATCAATCTGCGCGACTAACGGTGGCAACCAACGCTGCAGCACCATCCCCGCGCGTTTGCGGTGCTCACGCTCGGACCACCCAGAACGTATGCGGGCTGTTTTCCAGGCAATTTCCGCTTGACTGATTTCGCGTTTGATCCTGGCCATCTCTCTACCTCCTCCGAAAAAGGTGCAGGAGCTCGTTCCGATAAATGCCCAAAAAGCAAACCCAGTGCCAACCGAGTGCAGAGTATGTGCATACAGGAAAAATTATGCCCAAAAGCAACCCGATCCAAAACAAGAAATAGGCGGTAAGTTCTGTAAGCAATGTCACTTACGGAACACCGATGGATTCCGCGCCAAACCTGCAAAAACCATACATTCGCGGCAGTCGTTCGCTTTCGCAGCGGTCTGGCATCCCCACAATGTATTAGAACAATACACATCTGCGCCTAAACGCGCCAGTGTGACTGCAGAGCCAGTCTTATCGCGGGTAACACAGGGCCCTGGCCCAGAGATGGCCTGGCACATCGCTTCGGGTAACGCGACTCGATAAGCGAGGCTACTACATGCTCACCGCCGTTTTGCAGCGGTGCACGAAGCCGCCTGTGGCATAGCAGCAAGAAGTGCGACCAGGCGTCTTGCCTCCCAGCCCACAATTCCGCGCGGGACAAGAGGTCGTGTTCGGTCACCTGCGTGAACCCGCCGCATCACGGCCACGCGCATCAGCTTGCTCCACTCGATCAAACCGGCTATTGGCATCCATGTCTGATGATACGTTCTCTGTCCTGGGCGAACTAATCTTGGCAAGCATCTCGGTGGTCTCCTCATCATTGAGGTATTCCAAGCGCCCCGTGGGTACTGAAGGGGCCGCCAAACCGACTATTCGCCAACC
>CAZITS010000058.1:0-13173 GCA_964542185.1 uncultured Pirellulaceae bacterium | reverse complement strand
GGAGGATCGCGCAGGGAGTGTCGAACTGAACGACGGCGGACCGGCGACCAACATCCGCGAACGTGGGCAACTCGACCCGAACGTCAGCACAGGCACTGCTCAGGCAGACCGAGGTCCGGGCGGTACGATCACGGGCTTGCAGATCCTCGGTGGAATCCTCTATGCCTCTACCGATACCGGCGGTCTCTACCGAGTCAACGATCCGACTGGTGCCGCGTCACTGGAATACCTCCAGGACCTGCTTCCCAATGACTACGATAATGTCGCAGACGACCTGGACGCTGTCATCGTCGACAAACCGGAATCGGCACCCGGTGCCGGAGATGCGGACAGCTGGGACGAATACGATTTCACCACCCCGATCTTCGGCCTGGTCGGTTCCACACCAGGTGCCACCCGTAGCCTGGACGCGGAAATCTGGACCAAACGTGAAAACGCATTCATTCCCTCCTCGACCTCGTTGGAACATATCACGGTCTTTGGCACAGGCGATGGCGCCAATACCGACAGCTTCACTTTCTCAGTCACCGAAGCAAATTCACAGATCATCATCGATGTAGATACGGAACCTTTCGCAAACAACGACCTGGCCACCAATTTGCGTTTCAGCCTGACCGGCCCCGGTACCGCGATTACCGTCGACGATAGTCCCGTTGGCAGCGGTGGCAGCGGCAAGGGTAGCGCCGACAACGGTGCTTCAACCCTCGACCCATTCCTCGATACGATAGGCAATGCGGGCACCTATACGCTGACGATTACCAACACCGGCGGCGGCCCCCTCCCAGCCAACAGCAACTACCTGGCACACATCTCAGTCGCCAACCGTGACGACACGGCCACAGGGGCTGTCGTCGCCCGCGATTTTGAAGGCCTGGCCAGCCGGCCCGCTCAAATCTCCGGAGATGCCTTCTTCGGTCTGCTGTATGCCGTGGACACCCTGGGTGATGTGTACGCGTTCGACAGTAATAACAGCTTCCAGAACACGGATAAGATCACCGTTGCCCAGACCAGCGCAACGACCAATGCCGCGCAGCATGCGCGGGGAATCGCTTTCTCACAAACCGTAGCACACCACACCGACAAGCGTCACGCCGACCACGGTCACGGCATGTCCGAGGCGGTTGATGATAGCCGTGCCCGCGGACCGATCTACTTCGACGAAGTCGAACCCAACGACAATTTTGGTACTCCCCAGAACCTGGAGAACGAACGCTGGACACTCGGTTTCGACTCGAATATCGCCAGTGACGACACGCTGGATGTCGACATCAATCTGCACACCTCAGCGATCGTGCCCCACGTCACGATTGTCGGTCGCGGTGATGGCTCCATTCTCGACGGGACTGCCACGCGTGATTTCTATAGCTTTGAGGTCACCGAACCCAATTCGTACGTCCAAATCGAAACCGATTTCAGTTTCGACTACCAACTGCGCCACAACGGCGGCCAACCAGGCAATGATCCCGACGACGGGGGCGCCTGGGCAACGGGCGTGATCGATTCCCAATTGACGCTCCGCAACGCAAATGGCGGTACCGTGGCGTCGCATTCAGCGCCCATGGACTGGCGTTTTGGTGGTGGTGGCTGTTCGCAATCCGTCGTACTCGGATCTCCCAGCTGCAGTCAAATCCAGACTCCCAACACCCACCGCGCCGAAGATCCCAACAACAGCTTTGAATCGTTGATTCAAACTTTCATCGCTGAGCCGGGAACCTACACCGTCGAAGTGACGAAGTTCGACCCAGAGACAATCTCGAACTTCCAGCCGCCCGAAGCGGGTGACGAGTACACGCTCCACGTCAGCGTCCAGAACCATGCGGTCGACGCAGGAAATGAGACGGTCGATGGCGGCCGCAGCCTGGCCTTTGGTAGCACCTACGGCGGCCTGATCACTGATGTACGCCCCAACGGTGTGAACATCGATTTTGATTCGCCCTTCCATGGACTGATCAGTGGCGATCAGGTCTACATTGAAGATGTCGAAGGGGTGCGTCTGGCCAACGGCACCTACCAGGTGACGCGCGTCGACTTCGACACATTCCGCGTCAACGCGGGGAACGTCGATCAGTTGGACACGGCCCCGGTCTACGAGGGCGGCGGCCGTTGGCACCAGCTCTTCTCTCCCGCGCAAAATACGGCCCGCGTGGCTTCCAGCACGTTCAGCCTGGAAGGCTACGCCGCCGAAGACAAACCGATCCTCTACTTTAACTACCTGGCCAACCTGCACTCCACTGATGAGTTGGACGATTTCCACGTCTCCCTCGACGATGGCTCCGGAAACCTGGTGCCGCTGGTCGTCAAAGTGGCGGACGGCGACGAAGCCGTGCTGGATCGCGCCACGGGCACTCGCGCGGACGACAACCCGGACTGGGCTGCCCAGCGGGATTATTGGCGTGCGGCGCGGGTCGAACTGGGTGACTTCGCCGGTCAATCAAATTTGAACCTGGTCTTTGAGTACAGTACCGCCGGTAACGAAGTTGCTGACAACGGGACCGCGACGCCACAAAACTTCGAAGGCGTGCAGATCGACGATGTACGGATCGGATTCGCCGAACGGGGTGAAATGATCACCCGCGCTTACAGTGACCCGATTTATGTCCCCAATCCCACCGCGCCCAGTAGCGAGGATGAAATCCACGTCGGTGAGTACCAGCTCGAAATCCGCCGCGCTTCCGATTACGGCGTGGTACAAAAAGTCGGTGCCCGCGGCGACTCCGCCAACAGCTTCCAACTGACTGAGGCTTTTGACACCAACGACCGCCTGGCGGAGCAGTACACCCTGCTGGCTCGTGACGGTGCCAGTCTGAGCGACGGTGACACGTTCACACTCAGTGACGGTAGCCAGAGTGTCACCTTCGAATACGATAGCGACGACGACCACACACTCGGGAACGCGGTCGTCTCATTTACTCCGACAGATACCGCGGAAGAAGTCTCCAACAGCATGATCGCCAGCATTAACGGTGCGGGCGTGCAAACGACCCTGGAAATCCAAGCGGGCGACGGTGGTGGTGGCAGAGTCCATCTCTACGGGAACGCGATCGCCACAGGCGAAATTGAGTGGCTGGCCCAATCTGGCAGCGGTGACGCGAATCGTTTCCGTGATCAAGGCCAGATGCTGATTCACTCCAACCTGGTTCACGATGCGGCAGGCTGGGGCATCAACATGGTGGGTGGTCAGTCGGACAGTACGGACGGTGCTCCGGTCGGCTTCCACGCGCCCCAGTTCACCCCGGTCCGCAATCTGCAGATTCTCAACGATGAACCGGTATCCGGCCTGATTCCGGGTGCCACGATCGAAAACAATGTACTGGCGGGCAATGGGCTGGGTGGCATTCACGTCGCCGGTGCTCTGTCACCTTGGGAAATCGTTCCTCGTCGCGGCCTCGATTATCCGAACCAGCTCGCTGGAGAGCGCGCTGGTGACCGGGTCTGCGATGGCTCGTCGTTTGAGATCGTCGCCTTTGGCGTCACACAACGGTTCGAGTTTGAGGATATTTCCGGCGAAGATCTCAATGCGTGTGGTAGTGATGTCGATGGCGGTAATGGCTGGACCGCGGGTAGCGTTCCTGTCTTCTACCGCATGTCGGACGGCTACCTGTTTCTTCGAGGCACCGGTTACACCCAGACCGAAATGGTCTACGCGATTCGCGAAGCCATCAACTCGAGCATCCTCGGCACCAATACCACCAGTACCCAGGTCGAGGCGATCCCCTACTTCAGCCAAACCTCCGGGGGATATGCCGCGGGAGCGGATCCCGCGCTCTACCTGTACAACGTTGAGGAAGTCCGGGGCGGACCTTTCCGCTTCAGTGGCAGGTCGCAAGCCGGCACACCCGCGCAGCCATTCCACCGCGTCATCAATAACACAGTTTACGGCGATGATGGCACCGAATCTTTCTACGCCGGTAGTGGCCTGGCCGAACCCAATGACACGGCGACAGAAGCTGTCGCGACATTCCAGGGCCGCGCTAACCTGCCCGAAAAATACATCACCCAAGGTGTCATCGGTGACGGTCTTTCCGTCCCATCTGATATCTCACTTGACGTCGACCTTTTCCAGGTACAAATGGACATCCATGACCGTCTGGTTGTCGATGTGGATGCGAACGAATTTGGTTCAGACCTGAATTCGCTCGTCCGTGTGTTCAATGCGCAGGGCGAAGAAGTGGCCCGCAATAACGACGGCGCGGCGCCTGGTGAAGATGCCAGCTTTGACGCCTACGTCGAATATGTCGTAACCGAAGCCGCTGGCGCCGGCACCTATTACGTCGGCATCAGTGGGCGGGAAAACAGTGAATACAGTGCCCTCAGCCTTGGCGGACGCAGCGGTCCTGCCAGCCGCGGAGAGTACACGCTCGAGATCAACGTGATGGCCAGTCGTAACTGGGCGATCGAAAGTGTCCCGGGAACCCAGATTCCGGACGGTTCGACCATTACGGTCACTGATCGCGAACGTACGGTCATCTTCGAGATGGACTCCCAGGCAGCACCCGGTGTCGCGGCAGGCCACGTCGCCATTCCTTACAACAACACGGCCATCGGCGGGGCCCGTGGTCCTGGTTACCTGGCGCCGGAAGTTGCCGTGGTCGTGGCCGACGCAATTCAGGCCGAGTTCGGCGACACTTTGACCGCGACGCCTTTGGGCGGTTTCCGAGGAGCAACCGCTGGTGGACCCAGTGCCAATGAACCAACCAACTTGGATTACAACGATCAAAACTTCGGGCACGATTATGACCCGGCTCGCTTCGGTTACGGTGCCGTGGGCACCGGTGTACGTGCCACCTCTGAACAGTTTGTCTACGTCGAAGGCGCCTCCAACATCACGCTCGCGGACGGGAGCCCCTTCTCGATGCGTCCGGGAACCGGAGATGACAACAATGTCAATGGCCTGATGCCTGAACACGGCATTCTGGTCTCCGAGGGAGCGTCCCCCACACTATTGAATAACGTGCTCTCCAACTTGGCGCACGGAGTTCATGTGGCTCCCTCTTCGGCTTCCACGATTATGGGTGCCTCGCTCTTCCAGCACACGGTGGTCGACCACACTGGAATTGACCCACTCAACGAAAGTTTTAACGTCACACTGGATCCCGACGAACCGCTGTTCTTCAACAGTGGAGACCAGAACTTCTATCCAGCCGCTGGCTCACGCGTCATCGATAGCTCCATCAATTCCCTGGAGGATCGTGACTCGCTGACAACCGTCAAAGATGCGGTCGATATTGCCCCCTCGCCATTACTGGCACCGGGCCGAGACGGCTTCGGACAGTTGCGCGTTGACGATCCCGATGTCGATCCGCCGGATGGCTTCGGTTCCAATCCGTTTATCGACCGTGGTGGTGTCGACCGCGCCGATTTCAACGGTCCTACCGCAACCCTGATCAACCCCCGCGACAACGATGCCGAAGGGGCCGATTTAGACCCCACGCCAACCGTAGTGCAGATGACCGGCGGGGAACTCACCCACCTGTCAGTCCAGTTCACTGACGGTTCCAATTTGAATGCGATCGAGCGCGGTATTGGTGTCGATCCCAGCACGATCACTTCCGACAAGATCACGTTGGTCAAGAATGGCCAGCTGCTCGAGGAAGGCGCTGATTATCTCTATCATTTTGATCCGCTCGGCAACACCATCCGGCTGACGCACATCTCCGGCTACTGGGAAGATGAAAGCGTTTACGTCATCCAGCTGAACAATAGCGACCGCTTCGTGTTTACTGCCCAGGATGGCAGCCACTTCGAAGACGGCGACACGATGTTCATCCAGGACCGCGCTGACAATACGGTGACGTTTGAATACGACACCGGTTACAGCCTGCACATTGCCGAAACTCTCACGCTTCATATCCCCGAAGATGGTGTCGCGGACGGTGATTTGCTGATCGTCGAGCCGCCTGTCGGCATTCCGGTCATCTTTGAATACGACAGCGATGATCCTTCCGACGTCAGCGGTGGACGAGTTCGAATTGACGTTTCGCAGGCCGCCAGTATTGACGACATCGCCGAGGCAACCGCGCAAGCCCTCGACGGCGCAGGCATTGCACTGGCACCCAAGAATCTGGGCGACGGTCGTGTACACGTCGGTGCGCCGACAGGACTGACCGTCGACACAAACTTCGGCTCCCTGCTTCAAACCGGTCAGGCCCAACCTATCCTGGACGGCGACACTTTCGAGATTTCACATGGTTCCGAGGCGGCCACATTTAATTTTGAAGAGACCTGGCCCACGCTGGGTGACTCCGATATCAACGACCTGGTAATCCAGTATTCACGTGCCGATTCCACCGAAGATCTGGCAGATCGAATTGCCGCTACAATCGCAGCGCAAAATCTGGGCCTGTCACCAACAAATCAAGGTGGTGGACAGATTCATCTCGGCGGCGAAGAAACCCATACCATCGACGCGGCCGGTACTTCCGCACTGAGCACGACAGGACTACCCGGTGTCAGTGGCAGCACGCAAATCCACCTCCCCGGCCAGCTCTCGCTGGTCGTACCAGAACAAGCTACCAACTCCGAAGGTGGCGTGGCCGACGGCCAATTCTTCACCATCGACGACGGCCAACGAGATACGAGCCTGCGACTGGCATATCCAGAACCCAACAACCTGGACACCGCCATCTCCATTACCGGAGACCGGGACTTCAATGACGTGGAACTCGTGTTCGTCGATTCACTTATCGGCGCCGCAGCGGCCGCGACCTTTGACGACATCAACATGCTGTTGACGATCGATCTCGAGGCGGTGGCAACGACCTCGGGTGCTATCGTACAGGCCATCAACAACGAAGGAACCTTTACGGCCGAACTCGATGTCACCAGGGACGCGACAAATGACGGCGGTGGCATCCCCGGCGTCGTCGGCAGCCAAGGATTCTTCAGTAGCGACCTGCGGTTCGAATTCGAACAAGAAGACCTCGAAGAAGAAGATCCCGCCTTCGGTGTTTCACCCGGTGCCGTGGCGATCGAATTCAGCCCAGCGGCTACGGTCGATGAACTGGCGGACCTTCTCGTCGAAGCCATTTCCGACGCCAACGTAGATCTGGACCCGGTCAATCGCGGCAACGGCGTCGTCGAGCTCGGTGTCGACGAAGATCATGTCGTCGACGCTACCCGTACCGAAGTCGATACGATCGGCGCTTTCGGTGGCATCGCCGATGGTGAAACTTTCCAGATCGGCAACCTGGCCGGTGAAGACAAGATTGTCACTTTTGAATTCAATGCCGAAGATGGCGTGGCCGAAGGGAACGTTGCCCTTGATTTCAACCTGGGTGATTCAAACGACTTGCTGGCCAGTCGCATTATTGATGCGATTGTGGCAGCCGATCTGGACCTCACCCCGACTTACCTTGGCGGCGGCAGTATCGCCCTGAACGACACACCGCACCATACGGCAGATGTCGGCGGTAGCACGATGAGCCAAACCGGGTTCCCTGGTGGCGCTATGGCACTCCCCTTCATTCCCGGTGCCTCGTTTGACGCCGATCAAGTCGCCTCGGCCATTATCACAGCAGTCAACGACAGTAGTTTAGAAGGCATCTCGTTTACACCACGCGGTGGCGACACGTACTTCATCAATGGCGCCGCCGGTGTCGGTGGCGAACTCGACAACTTCTTCGTCGAGGCGATTGCCGACAAAGCAGACAATCCTCTGTTGGCAAACCAATCCTCGAACGAAACCAAATTCACGATCCTCACCGATGGTGTTGAACTCGACTACGGCGATGCACCAAACAGTTCTTCGCTGCAATACGAAACGACCTTCGACGATGGCGGTGCACGCCATGTCGTCGTGGCTGGCACGTCTCTCGGCCAATTGGTCGATGCAGAAAGTGATGGCTTGGCCTCGCCATCCGCCGATGGTGACGACCAGAGCGATACCGATGACGAAGACGGTGTTGGTGGTTTGGTCCGCGATCTGCAAGCCGGAACTGGCATCTTCAATGCCCATCTCGACACGCCGATTACAGTCACCGCTTCGCGGATCGGATACCTGGACGCGTGGATTGACTTCAAGGGTGACGGCGACTGGGACGATCCAGGTGAGCAAATCTTTGCCAGCCAACTACTCAGCGTTGGCGACAACGAATTGGTCGTCGATACGCCTGATAATGCCGCGACTGGCACCACCTACGCACGATTCCGCTTCAGCTTGACTGGCAACCTCACTCCTTCCGGCGTGGCCGCTGAAGGTGAAGTTGAAGATTACGAAATCGAGATCCTGCCCGGGACACCGCCGGATGCCGAGGCGGATGCATTCACCACCGACGAAAACACGGCGCTCGGCAACGACCCAGCACGGTCGCTACTGGACAATGACGATGATGACGACGGCGATTCGATCCAGGTCCTTCGCGCCGACGCCACCAGTGAACTGGGGGCGACGGTCGATGTCGATCAAAACGGCGAGTTCATTTACGACCCAATTGCTGCCCTGGCGTTACAGGGACTGGCAGTTGGAGAAACCGTTGACGATCACTTTTCGTATCAGATCGACGACGGCAGCCTGCCATCGCTACCGGCAACCGTGACAATCACCGTCACAGGTGTCAACGATGCACCCACCGCAAACGACGGCTCTTTGAGCGCCGACGAGGATGGCGACGCGGTTACCGCAGCGGTCCCCGCCGACGACATTGATAGTGATGACGATCAGACGACCTTGACCTATGAGCTTGTCGTTCCGCCGAGCGAGGGGAACGTCACCATCAATACCGACGGCACATTTACCTTTGATCCCGCGGGCGACTTCCAGGACCTGGCTGCTGGTGAAACGCGCGATGTCACTTTCTCCTATCAGGCAACTGATAGCCATGGCGATGAGAGTGGCTTGGGAACTGTGACCATTACCGTCACCGGCCAGAACGATGCACCGCTGGCCAACGATCAGACGATCTTTGCCGACGAAGATGGCGACCCGGTAGGCCCAACCGCATTTGCTGGAAGTGACATCGACTCTGACGATGGCCCAGCCGATCTCACCTACACGATCGTGGACGACCTCGAAGCTGGCGAAGGTTCAGTGGTCAACAATGGCGATGGCACCTTCACGTTCGACCCTGGCGCAGACTTCCAGGAGCTGAGTGAGGGAGTTACTGGTGACGTTTCGTTTACGTACCAGGCCACAGACACTCATGATACCGACAGCGAGATCGACGGTACCGTCACCATCACTGTAACAGGCGTCAATGATGCCCCAGTTGCGGTCGATAACAGTTATGTCACAGATGAAATCAACGTCATTCAGCGCAATGTGATCAACGACGATACGGGAGAAGGTGTCGACTCCGATCCTGATGAGCAGGACGTGCTTACTGCGAATGAATTGAATGCCGACAACGCGGCCATTGGACAGGCGGTCGTGTTAGCCTCGGGTGCTACTGTAACGCTTGAGTCCGACGGTGTATTAACGTACGACCCAACAACCTCGAGTACGATTAGTGCGCTCTCCGAAGGAGAGACGTTCGACGACACATTCACCTACACCATTACTGATGGCAATGGAGGAACGGACTCGGCGACTGTCAGCGTCACTACGTTCGGTGTCAATGAAGCACCCGATGCGGTCGATGACACTTATGCTCTGGACGAAGGCGCCCTGCTCAGCATCAGTGACGTCACCAATGGTGTCCTTGCCAACGATTCTGATCCCGAAGGCGATGACCTGACACTCGAGCTCGTGGACGACGTCACCCGCGGTACTTTGACATTGAATTCCGATGGTACATTCGAATACCAGCACGATGGTAGCGAAGATGCCACGGACTCGTTTACGTATCGCGTTTCCGACCCGGCGGGCAATGCTGACGATGCTACGGTCACATTTAACGTCTCCGCGTTAAATGATGCTCCCAACGGCGCAGATGACTTCTACACACTCGATCACGGCACCACACTGAATGCCAGTGACGCTGACGGCAACCAGACTACGGACGCGAATGATGACGGCGTCTTGGTCAACGATAGCGATCCGGAAGGAGATGCTTTCACGGCTGTACTGGACACCGGGCCACAGCACGCGAGCGACTTTAGTCTGAACGCGGACGGCACTTTCACCTACACCCATGATGACAGTGCCACGACAAGTGACAGCTTTACTTATCGCGCGGAGGATAGCTCGGATGCGAGTGATCTCGTTACCGTCCACCTGACAATCAATGCGCCACCACCACCACCATGGCAGAACCCCACGAATCGATTAGACGTCAACGATGACGGTTTTGTTTCTCCCATCGATGTCCTGTTGATCGTCAACTTCCTTAATTTTGACTTGGAATATTTCCCGTTCAATCTTCCCCTGCCCACACCCACGGCTGAATTTGGACCGCCCCCTTACCTCGACACGAACGGTGACGGCTACTGCACACCGATCGACCCGGCAACGGTATTGGCCTATTTAAATCAGAATCAGAACAATTCTGGTAGCGCGGAAGCGGATCCGGCGTTTGCCGCGACCTGGGTGGATGCCAATCAGCAAGCTGAACTCACACCTTCATTCGCTAAACGGCGCTCCCAAACTACTGCGGAAGTAACAAACAATTCAGGCACTGCTGCGAATCCTCTGAGACCTGTTGTTACAGACTCCCGCAGTGAAGCAATGCAACTGCGTAGTGCGTTCAACTCACCGTTGGATGATGCCATTGCCGCGTTTGTGGCTGAAGTGGCCGAAGAGCACGTCGACGGCGCCGACGCGATCTGGCAAGATGAGGAACTTCTGCGACTGATTCGTGGCCGTTGATTGGCGATGCAGGAATGGACGAGCGGCAGACTCGCCTGCTTAGAGTCAGAGCCGTAACCCACTCTGGCAACACCCAGCCCATGCGCCACGACGAAAGTACGTACCATCCGAACTCGAATGGTTACTGACAGGTATCGGACCTACCCGCTGCCATCGCCATGCTGCGTTACAGTAAGTGCCTGGCTTTGATATCAAGGTACCGGTTGAGCAGTGGGGCAGTCATGTCTTCTGGAAATACATCCAAAGACAAAACTCCCCGATGCTCTAGATCTGTCAGCACCTGGTGCCGCCATGTCAGAATCTCCGCCGCGGCAGCCGCCGTATACAAGTTACGGCCAGTCGGCTGCGTTACTTCAGCAGCGTCAAACAGGCGGTGGTCACGCAACAACACCCCTAGCGCCAGGTGGCGGCCTACTACGTTGCCTAAATACTGCTCAATCTGGTGGGAATTCACCTCGTCAATCAAGTTCGTCACCAGAATCACCAGCGAACGCTTCTTACAGTGCGTATTGAGGTAGAGAAAAGCCTCGTCATAACGCGATTCTGTAAGTTTCGGGAACCGATCAAAAACCGCGTGCATCAACTGGTTCATCTGCTTCCTGCCACTCCGCGGTGGGACATACGTGTGCACGCAATCAGAGAAACAGAGCAAGCCAACACTGTCACCCTGTCGCAGGGCGACGTGGCTAAGCATTAACATCGAATTCAGGGTGTGGTCAAGCAGGCTTAGTCCAGCCACCTGATTGGTCATCATTCGACCGCAGTCCAGCAGAAATATAACCCGCTGACTCTGGCTGGACTGGAAGTCCTTGACCGTCAATTTATTACGACGCGCCGTGGACCGCCAGTCAATATGACGGTAATTGTCATCCCGCGTAAAGTCACGCAAACGCTCGTAATCGTTATCTTGTCCAATCTTCCTGGTACGACGGACTCCCATGAGACTGAGTTTGTTCGTCCGTGCCAGTACCGCGTATTTGGAAAGTTGTTTGAGATCGGGATAAACATGGACTGTCGATTCGCATGAATAGGTCAACATTCGCTTCCAAAACCGTAGTCGGCTGCGGACACACAAATGGACCATATCAAGTAAGAACGCACCCCGACGCTGAGCACGCAATTGATAGGACAAGGTTCCCCGACTGCGCGGATGCAATTGCACCTCGAGCGGATCAGGCGAGATTCGGAACGCCTCCGGTACTCCATCGCGAACCCAGAGGAACCGACTCCTGTTCGACAGATTATTGACCTGCAGCGCCACCGGATGAGCCACATCAATTGAAGCGGCGCGTTCAACAGCGCGCGACACGGTAAAGCTTTTTCGAGATGCCAATGTAAAAAGATCGGCTGTCGCCGCCAACAACGCCACGGCGTCTACGGTCGCCACCACCAGTATCCAATCTGGGCTCGCCAATAAGCCGAACGTGAGCGCTGCCGGAACTAAAGCCAGTAACAGAATCGGCAGATGTGGATAAATACCTTTGCGTGCCAGGACCAATAAAGGCAAGACAAACAAACCCAGGATTAACCAGGGGGCTGTCTGCAACCAGGTACCAATTTCGACGAGCTGTGGTCCATTTTCAGTCAAATCCTGGGAACCTCCACCGATCGAATCAGCTCACTTAACAAGGTATCTACATCGTGTCCTTCCACTGCCGCCTCTGCCGTGAGCACCACCCGATGCCTTAGCGCGGGCAAGGCGAGTTGGACCACATCATCTGGAACTGCATAATCGCGCCCTCGAAAAGCCGCCAGAGTTCGAGAAGATTGAACCAGCGCCAAGCCGGCGCGGGGCGAGGCGCCCATGTGGAATTGAGGCCACCTCCTCGTGAGCCGTACAACCTTGTTGACGTACTCGATGAGTTTGTCATCAACACGGATTGAACTGTTTTGCTGTGTGATTTTCAGGATTTCATCCGGGGATGTTACTACGTTCACTTCATCACATAATCGTTGATTCATATCTGTTTGCAGACTATGTAACTTGAGAATCTCCGCTTCCTGTCCCTCGTCAGGATAATTCAACAATAATTTCAACATGAATCTGTCTAGCTGTGCTTCCGGCAGGTTGTAAGTGCCCTCCGATTCCACCGGGTTCTCAGTTGCCATAACCAGAAACGGGCGTTCAATTTCATGACTCTTCCCGTCAACTGTGACACGACACTCCTCCATAATTTCCAGTAACGCAGCATGTGTTTTTGCGGGTGCTCGATTGATCTCGTCGGCCAACAGCAACTGAGTAAAAACCGGACCCGGCCGAAAATAGAATTCCTGAGTCTTCATATTGAAGACAGGTGCTCCGGTTACGTCAGACGGCATCAGATCTGCGTTGAATTGAATCCGGCCAAACTGGCAACCCAGGATACGTCCCAACGTTCGCACAAAAAGCGTTTTCCCCATACCGGGCACACTCTCGACAAGCACATGCCCAC
>CAZITS010000057.1:1756-13179 GCA_964542185.1 uncultured Pirellulaceae bacterium | reverse complement strand
CGGGGCGTCGCTTTCGCTTGTTTCCAGTTCGGCTACCCGATGGACGCAGCGTCTTGTTAACGGGAACTTCAAAGGGTTGCTTGTTGAGTGAGCCGTCCTGCCACGTCAAGCTTCCAGAAGACTTACAGTTCGATGCGGGAACGTTGAATCAGTATCGAGTGCGCTGGACGACTAATCGGGTGAATGATTATGGGTTTGAAGTTTGGATTAATCGCACTCGGGTCGGCGTGCTTCCGGGAGAAACGCTGTCTGGCAGAGGCGTTTCACTGTCAATGGAGTTTCGCGTTGGACGACACGTTGTCGATAACGTGCGCTGGACGATACTGGAGCAGGGCACTCGGCTGATTGACGCGCGCACACGTCATGCACTTGAGCAACTTACTCGAGGACGGCGTCAGCTGTTTCTCGACGACGCAGTGATCGCTTCTCGCACTGGCTTGAAGCGAGTTGTGAATTCGCCGAAGAAATACAAAGGCAATCCGATAGTACGGGCGAATCAGACACCCTGGCAGACATTTCGTGCCCAGTTGTATGGGACGGTGCTCTACATTCCCGAGGAACGCAAATTCAAGATGTGGTATCTGGCGGGGCCCCGATTTCCCTGGGAACCGCCGGTGACCAAAGACGGACGCCTGGTCTGCCCCAACTTTCAGTTTACTGCGTACGCAGAAAGCACGGACGGCTTTCATTGGGAGCTGCCAGCGCTGGGGCTAGTTGACTACAACGGTTCGCGGGAAAACAACATCTGCAAGCTGGCCACGGAATGCGCCGAAGGGGTGGCAGTGGTTTATGATCCGCGTGACAAGGACCCGGCGCGACGCTACAAGGCTTTTTATTGGGAACACGCCGTGCCCTATCAGGGGTCTCCGGTAAAGCCGATTAATGGGATGTCGGTTGCCTTTTCTGCGGATGGCAAGGTGTGGACTGAACATCCCGCCAATCCGGTTATCGACCAGGCCAGCGATTCCGGCCAGCAGGTGCTGTGGGACCCAGATCACCATGTTTTTCGTAGCTTCGGTCGATTTGGTGCGGGGGGGCGCAGGGTGGCGATGTCCCAGAGTGTTGATTTTGTTGACTGGAGCCCGTCACGTCTGGTCTTGGCAGCAGATGAAAAAGATGGGCCGGGTGTCCAGGTTTACGGAATGGGGACCACATTTTACGAAGGGCTGTTCATCGGCTTGCCGTGGATGTTCCACCAGGGCACAACAGAAAAACTGGATGTCGAGATCGCGGTCAGTCGCGATCGCCTGAACTGGCACCGTGTCGCAGATCGCAGAGTGTTCATCCCCAATGGCAAACCACAAGCGTGGGATGCTGGTATTATTTTTACGGCGTCACAACCGCTGCAGGTGGTCGGCAACACGATTTTTGTATTTTATTCAGGGATCCAGGGGGATCATGCTTATAACGTCCTCAAGTATGCGCAGCCTGGAGACGTTGACTACCAGAAATTTCGTCAACGAGCGACAGCCTCAATCGGTGTTGCCACGATTCGCAGAGACGGCTTTGTCTCATTGGATGCCGAGGAAGAAGAGGGGCAGTTGGTAACGCAGGCTTTTGCCTGGCCAGGGGACGTGAATCTTTACATTAACGCCGACCTCACGATGGGAGAAATGGTGGTAGAGGTAGTCGACAAGGCGGGACAGGTGTGTGCCCGTTCAGATCTCCTGCGCGGTGATCACTACGAAGGTGAGGTTCGATTCGACCGAAACTTGTCGATTGCGCAGCGTGCCTCATCGCAACTCCGGTTTCGAATGCGCAACGGAAAGTTCTACGCTTTCTGGATCAAGTAGATGGCTTTCGTAGCTTCAGTCGCGATTGCATGGCTACAGGGCGGTGGCGTCGTGGCGCGAATCCTGGCGAGGAGAACGAAGCGGTTGTCTGCAGTTCGGTGTTTGGCACGCCTTGGTTATAATGATCGCGTGACACAAATCCTCCGCTCATCGCCTGGCGATTGACGGCTCGAGAGTCGTCGGGAAGTAGATTCAGATGAAGTCTGAAAGTCATGGGACACCGACCCGCCGCCGGTTACTCAAGCTCGCGTCGGGTGGCGGGCTGGGACTAACACTCGCAGGCCTTCTACGGGCACAGTCTGGCCTGGCTGCGCCGATCGATTCCGCGAAGCGACTTCAACCGGCAATCAAGTCCTGTATTGTAGTTTTCTATTACGGTGGTCCGAGCCACCTCGACACGTACGATATGAAGCCCGACGGGCCGGCGGAGATCCGCGGTGAGTTCCGCCCGATTGACAGTGCGGTACCTGGATTGCAAGTCAGCGAGCACCTGCCGCAGATGGCGCGTGTCATGGATCGCTGTGCATTGATTCGAAGTATGCACCATACCAATCGGTTGCACGATTCCGCGTCGACGGAATCGCTGACGGGCCGGCAATCACCAGTGGGGGATCGCGAGGAATTCGCACCGATCCCGCAGTTTTTTCCCTGCTATGGTGCCGTCGTCAGTCACGCGCAGCGAGGCCGATCGCTGGAAATTCCTCACGCCGCGTTGCCTTGGGTTTTCCATAACGTAGTCGATACTCCTTGCCAGGGGGGCGGCTTTCTGGGGAAAACCTATAACCCCTTTCAAATCATCGGTGACCCGAGTAGCTCCTCGTACGGAAATCCGGCACTGCGCCGGCTCTCTGGTTTGACGCGGGCGCGGATGATCGACCGGCGCAGGTTGCTGGAACGAATAGAAACAGGCGGAGTACGGTTGGCGTCGGCGAGCATGCAGGAGCTGCGGCTGTTTTATGAGAAGGCTCATCAGCTGATTGACTCTCCCTTGGTCGCCCGGGTATTGGACATCGAGCAAGAGCCGACGCAGGTCCGTGAACGTTACGGGTTAATTGCCGAGGAGAAACAAGCTGGCGGTAACGGTGCTGAGCGGGCGTACGGTCGCAACCTGCGAGGGCAAAATCTTTTGCTGGCGCGGCGTCTGGTCGAAGCCGGTGTGCCGTTCGTCAACGTGTACGACTACCGGCAGCAGGGGCAGAACTGGGATTCGCATTCGGACAATTTTGTCCAACACAAAAAATACCTTCTACCGGCGGCGGATCGATCGCTTGCGGCGTTAATCGAAGACCTGGAGCAGCGTGGTTTGCTCGAATCAACTCTCGTTGTGGCGATGGGAGAATTTGGCCGGACGCCGACGATCAACGCAAATGCCGGTCGCGATCATTGGCCGGACTGTTATTCGATCCTGTTGGCTGGTGGTGGCATCAAAGGTGGGTATGTCTACGGTGCCAGTGACCAACGTGGCGCTTATCCCATCGAAGGTGCGGTGACTCCAGCGGATCTGGCGGCGACAATTTACTGGAGGTTTGGCATCGATCCGGCTGGTGAGATTCATGACATGACCGGACGCCCCTGGCGGCTCGCTGAGGGGCAGCCGATACGCGAGCTGTTTGGCGATGCTTGAGCGTGTTTCGCTGGTATGATCTAGCGCTGCTTGATACGCATGGGAAGGGGGGGGCTGATGCACTGGTCAGTCAGAGTTGCGGGCGTGTTGTGGGTTTTTTTCCTGGCCAGTCCGGTAGCGGCTGACGAAGGATTTCGGCTCTCGGGGCGTAATACCGAAACGCCCTTTGCGTACGTCGTCGATGGTGAACGAAGTTGGCCGATTACTTTGGGCGCGTTCGACCAGACTGCCGTATTCGAGTTGCAGTTGCGTCGCGGCGACGAGATTGTCCAGCGCGGCCAACAGGTCAACGTCGATGATGTGCAGGTGATAGTCACCGATCAACTGCGTCTGCGCGTGGTGGCGGGGCCGGCGGAGAAGCCAGCGTTCTCACTTCATTTGGTCTGCCGGGTCGCTGGCCGGATGGACATGCAAGTGCTGCGTTTCCAACCTGCCCCGCCAGAGCGGAAAGTATCTTACATTTCCGACCTTGTAGACGATTTGATTCGCATTGCCTGGGATGGCTCACGCCGTCGTTGGAGGCCGCTCGATCGCGATGGATTTGATCAGTATTTCCGCCGTTTACAGTGCCACGGCATTACACGTTTGATTGTCTGGCCCAGTCCTTTTCCCACACTCGTAAATCCAGAGAATTATCCAGCAGAGGATTGGGGCCGTTACGCTGCCTGCGCGCAGGCGATTCTCGAAGATCAACCGTTGCAAACGGAGCTCGCAGAGGCCCCGGGCCTGCCGGCCTGGCAGTGGTTGCAGATGTTGATGCGGTTGCGGCTGGATCCATCTGTGATGCAGCGTTACAGTGCGAGTGCTCTCGATCATGGAATCGGGCTATCGCTCAGTTTTCGTCCTTTTGAGGCTGCGCTAACCAAGTACTACGTCGTTCCCACTTTTGAAGCGAACGGCAACTGGTTGTGGAACTTCCTGACGCTTGCCTCTCCGGCGACACAGTTCCATAGTGACAAGGTCGGTTTTGCCCACTACCGTGTCTTGTTGGAACAGATGGGACAGGAGGAAGCGGCACAACTAGCGACAGTCGAACTGGCAGGGGTTCCCAACGCACGTCATTGGGAAGAGCGATTTCGCCAAGGGCACCGTGATCTGGCGATTCACGCTTCACCGGTGGCTCCTATTGACCCCACCTCTCGAGTGCTCGTTCGTCAGCCGGACGCGACGTTTCGCCTGGCACACTACCGGTCGATTGTGTCGGATGTCGAGGCGAGATTGCCTGTCGTGACCGGGTGGTCTCTGGAGGCGACGTCAGACACGTCACTGCGGCTGAGTAGTATACGTTGGCCCCGTGGTGCACGTTTTTTGTGGCTGTCCGCTGCAAGTACCGAGGGGCGCGCGTTGGAACTGGCAGCGCACGGCGGGCTTACCCTCAAAAGCGCAGCGGGAAATCGTCTGGGGAGAATCAATGTGTCCTGGGCGTTTGCGGGAGATGACCCTGAAGCCAGACAAACACGCATCGCAGGCATCGCAACCGGCGGAGGATATCGCACCGAATTCCAGGCAATCGAGGCATCGATTGCACTGGTTGTCAAACGCAAGCTGACATCGGTTGCGCTGGAAGACCATCGACTGGTGGTTGATTTGGGGCCGGACTGGTCAGTCGAGATGGTTGATTTTCAGCAACCACTGGCGCGGCAGGAATCGCTTGCAGAAATGAGTACACTGTTGGCGTTGCCTGCGTTCGACGAGATTTTCATTAATACGCGTTCGCACACCCAATTGTCGGGTGCAAAGGGCGATGGGAAATTGGGTATTCGACCGATTCTTGAGTACCGTAAAGCCGGGGTGAATTACTGGCACTTGCCGATCGATTGTGCATCCGCTCCACGGGGCCTGGCACACCATAGCCCTTGGCTGAATCGGCTGGCCACGGCGCCATCGGTCGAGCCGATGACGACCTGGCAGGACAACGAGTGGACGACGCCCTGCCCTCTGGACGACAAGGACTTTCCCTGGCGTTTTCATCGAGATGGCGCGGTGGCCCGCGGTGTGCGCCGACTGCTGCTGGATATCGAGACGCGTTTTCCTCAAACCAGGATACGAACAGTTATTCCACAGCGGTCGGTGGTGGAACATGACGTGCGTCAAAAATTGGCGGCCATGGAAAAGCCCACGGGTGGTGTCTATGGAGCCAATCTTTACCAGCATATCTGGAGTTCAAACAATCATTCTCTGGCGTTCGGTGGGGGGCTGGCACGCATCGATCTGACCGGGCTGCGCGTTGAGCCGGTTTACCTCGGAATCAGATATCTGCCTCCGCCGCAGCCACTGGAAGTATTTGTTGAGGCGTGTCGTGCCGATTTGGCCGGGAGACGTGGCTCGCGTTTCCGGGGGCCTCTTGGTTTTCTTTACGAGGCACAGGAAACTTTGCGGGCGGCAGATACGCAAGCGACTGGTCGGCGTCGTGAAGCGATTATCCGTAGCCTGCTCGCGCACCAGGATGACATTCAGGAGGTGATTCTCTACGAATCTGCCGACTGGTTGTACTACTTGCCGATTCAAGACCCACACGCTTATCTCGAGGCAGGGAAGGATCCGTGATCCAATGCGCATCCCGATGGACCAGCTGCGTGCGCTCAGTCAACACGTGTTCCGCGATACGTTGCAGGCCCCGGCTGATATTGCGGAAGTAGCCACGGACGTGCTGGTCGACGCCGATTCAAGGGGGATTCACAGTCATGGTGTGACTGCGCTTCCCTACTATGTGGGCAAGTGGCAACAAGGACAGATCGTTCCCAGTGCGCGGATTGAACGTATCAAGGAGACTTCCACGACGGCCGTTTTTACAGGCCACCAGGCGATTGGCCATTACGCCTCACGCGAAGTTATGAAGAGTGCTATTGAGAAGTCCGGGAAGACAGGTGTGGGCAGCGCCGTAATTCGCAACAGTACCCATAATGGTGCGATATCAGCTTATACCATTCAGGCCGCCCGGTCGGGCATGATTGGAATTGCTGCCACTTCATGTGCTCCACACGTGGCTCCCCACGGCGGTCGACTTGGATTACATGGAACCAATCCTATCAGTTACGCGTTGCCTCGCGGCGAAAGAGACCCGCTGGTTTTTGATTTCTCTACAGGGCATTCCGCGGCCAAAATGAAAAAACAGGCACGGGAGTCCGGGCAGGTGCCAGCTGGACGTTTGCTGGATGCAGAGGGGAACCCAACAACTGATCCGTCTGACTTGCAGGGGGGCTGGATTCTTCCGGTAGCGGGGCACGTCGGTTTTGGTTTAGCACTGTTGGTAGATGTGTTGACGGCTGCGCTGGCCGATAGTCCGATTGGACAGCAGATGCCCAGGTTATCGGAGACGTCCGGTCCGTACGATGGTTCCTTTTTCTGCCTGGCGATTGACCCATGTGCTTTTGCAGGGATGGACTGTTTTGCAGGACGCCTCGAGGCGCTCATCGGGCAAATTGAATCGGCTCCTGCCCAGGACCCTGGGGAGCCCGTACGGTGGCCAGGGAAACAGGGGTGGAGCAACCGACGGGAGAGTCTAGCTGCAGGTGTTCATTTCAACGAAACAGAGTGGAAGGACTTGTTAACTCAATTACAGCGTCTCGGTGTTAATGTGGACTTTCGTTGAGGATTGTCAGTGTAGCGGGCTTGTTGGGGTTTGCCTGGCTGCTGCCAGACTGTTGTTGTTTTTCGTACCTGTCACTGGCAAGATTACGATTTTATGGTGGCCTGAAGGCTGGCTTGAGGGGCCGCCGCGGCGACTAGCCAGCCAGATTGTCGAGTCGATGGCACTCAGACGGAAACGATTGAATACGGTGCGAGTTGCCCCTATATTAAGCCGCTGTTCCGATGGCGATGCGAGTGGGAATACAGTAGCAGTATTCTCAGGCCGCCTGCGGGTTGTTTGCGGATGTGGTTGAAGTTACTGGGAACACGGGAAAGGAAGTAAACGCGTGGTTATTGAATCGGAAGTATTACTGTGGGCGGCGCTGGCGATCTTGCTGGTTGCAGATGTTATATTCTGGGTTCTGAGCGTTGGTGGTGCTGCGAGTGAAGGGACAAGTTTTCGGCTTGCCGCAGCAGCAGTCGGCCTCATGCTTCCATTGTTAGCAGTGGCGATTCAGGCAGTGGATCACTACGGCTTTGCCGAAGTTTCAACGCAGTTTGCGTGGGGCACCGCAGCCGGGCTGTGGTTTCTCGGGCTGTGGGTTTATGGTGTCGTGTTTGGCGGTCGAGTAGCACGTGCGAATGGCTGATGTGGTTCGGTTCGTTAGCTACTCCAGTGTTCCGGTGTGAAAGCACAGGGGGAATAATGGCATGTCAATTCCGAGCGGGTGGGCACTCAGCGATTTGCATCATCTGGGTTTGACTGTCAGTGACATCGAACGTTCCATTGAGTTTTACCGTGATTTGTTGGGGATGGAACTCGTCGGTCGTCGCCCGAGTGTTACCGCGGACTACGTCGCCAGGCAAACGGGATATGCAGACGTCGAGCTCAACGTCGCGTCACTACGCGTCAGCCCCGGTAGTCGACAGACACTGGAAATCGTGCAGTACATGTCGCATGCTGGGCATCCGGGTTCGCCCGAAACGAATCAAGCGGGTATCTCGCATCTTTGCTTGCTGGTAGATGATTTGGTCGCGAGTTACGAAGACTTGAGATCTCGGGATGTCCGTTTTCGTTCCGCACCCGTAACGATTACTGCCGGGCCCAACAAGGGCGGCCTGGTAGTCTACATGTACGATCCTGACGGATATGTACTGGAGTTATTTCAACCTGCCCCTTCGTCCGCTTGAGAATTGTCTCTGATGTCGCCAGGTCCCTTTGAGCTCAGTGACAGGATTGTGATGGTCACCGGTGCCGGCCAGGGACTTGGCGCGGCCATCGCCGAGTGCATGGCGTTGCACGGGGCACATGCGGTGTTACTGGACATCGACTTTGACGCAGTGAGCACGGCGGCGGCGCAGATTGACGCACCCAGTTCCACCGGCACTGCCGAAGCGGTGCAATGCGATGTGACGGATCGGCTGCAAGTGCAACAGGTGGTTGAACAAATACACGAGCGTCACGGACAAATCGACGTACTCGTGAACAATGCCGGTATTCACCGACGCGTGGATCCAGTGGATTGGGAGCAGACGGATTTGGATGCACTGCTCTCGGTGAATTTGCTGGGTAGCTTCTACATGGCGACCACGGTAGGACGTGTCATGGTCGAGCAGCGCGCCGGGAGCATTATCAACATGTCTGCTCTGGGCGGTGGTCTGGCCGGCCTGGGCCGTGCAGGCAGTATGTACGGGATGACCAAAGGCGGGATTGTTTCTTTGACAAGGGACCTGGCAGCGGAATGGGGGAAATATTCGATTCGTGTCAATGCGCTCGCACCGGGCTGGATACGGACTCCCATGACAAACGCGTTGCAACAAAATCCGGAGCGGGCAGCCAAAGTGCTCGAGCGTGTGCCTTTGGGACGTTGGGGGGAACCGCAGGACGTTGCCGGTGCTGCATTGTTTCTGGCGAGTGATGCGGCGCGGTACATTACCGGCCACACGATTCCGATCGATGGCGGGGCGGCCAATGTGATCGCCTTGTCCGATTGATCGCAATGCGGCTATCGTCCGGTTGTTCGTCAATTGCGTTGCCCGGTTGTTCGTCAACAACGCTGTCCGAACGCATCGGCTGCCAGGGTGAGCAGAGGGTATTTCGAGGTTGTTTGACGATGACAGCAGAACCATCAGCACGGGTCCAGCAAATTGAAATTCCCGCGAACCTGCGCGGGACGCTTTGTGAGTATGCCGACGATATTCGGGATGAGGCAGCTTTGCAGCGGCAAGTCGACGCAAACGGTTATGTCTTGCTCCGTGGTGTTTTGAATCAGGAGCAGATCATTGCGGCTCGCAAAGAGGTGTTTGCCCGCCTGGGAGAAGTGGGGGAGATCAGCGACCCTGTGGAGCATGGGATTGGTACAGGTGCAAGTTGCCGACGTGAAGTTGCCGGAGACTTGAATGCATTCTGGCGCGACGTCAGTTCCGGTAAAGCATTGCGTGCTGTGACGCACGGACCTCAGCTGTGTACGTTGTTAGGGCGTTTCTTTGGAGAAGATGCCAGGCCACACGACTTGATCTATTTACGGCCGATGAGTGTCGGTCGGACAACGCGTTTGCACTACGATTTTCCTTTCTTTGCCGGCTATTCAAAACGTATTTACACGGCCTGGATTCCTCTCGGAGAAATCGACCAGAGTGAAGGCCCTTTGTTAATTATCGAAGACTCGCATAAGTTCCTGGACTGGATTGAGCCGATTCGTAGCCATGATTACCAGAGCGACCGCGAAAATGAAGTGGTACAGCGCGCCGCCTATGAACAACCGAATGCAGTCGATCCGGTGACCTTGGTAGAGCAACGAGGTGTGCGGCTGCTGTCCGCCGATTTCCAGCCAGGGGATTTGGTTGTGTTTAGTGGTTTTATCCTGCACGGGTCACTCGACAACTGCTCAACAATCGATCGAGTCAGGCTTTCTTGTGATGTGAGGTTTCAACCGGCTGCGGATTCGACCTCGGACAAGCGCTATTTCGGTACGGATCCCGCTGGTTCGGCAGGTGGCGGATACGGAGCCATGAAAGGCGCGTTACCACTGAATGAACTCTGATGACCGTCAGCGGCCGGCGTGGCAGGACGCTGGCGTCTTCGTGTTTAGCCGGACTCGATCAGGTCCTGCTCGGAAATCATGCAGAACTGCTTTTCAAGTAGCGTTTCCTGGGCCAGGTCGATATTGTCCACCATGAGCGCGACGGCCGGTCTGCCGTGAGGCCGAACGATCAGTGGGTAAGCCTGAACGATATTGATCTCAGCCTGCAACAGTGCCGTGCAGACTTTCAACAATGGTTGTGACCCCGTGGGGAGTTCCACGCCAATCAGGTCTGTTTCAATCATCGCCAGCCCGGCCCGCTCCAGAATCTCCCGCCCTTGTTCTGGGTGGCTGAGCAGCAGACGTACAAACGCGCATTCGGTCGCGTCATTAATCGAAAACGCCACAATGCGGACCTGGCTTCCTTCGAAACGCCGAATCACTTCCAAAAGCTGTCCGACACGGTTTTCCAGGAATACCGTAAACTGGCGAATGGTCGGGTAATCCCGCCCGCGAGCTGTAAAAATGCCGATTCCCGTGTTCTCACCAACACTCATCAGAAAGTTTTCTTTCTTTGTGGTAGTTGAACGCTGGTCACACTCGTCAACAGCCGCTGCCACTGAACGGAGTGGAGAAAGAATACCGTACAGTGACACTGGAGCTACGGTCACTCGCTCCGGCTAGACGCCCGTAAATCTAGTCGCATTATAGAGATGCGGGACTATAGCCAATTGGCTGTTTTCCGTCAAATCAGCCTGGCGTGTACTAACTTTCGCGAACCAGAAACTCGTTGACGATCTCTTCGTCCAGTTCAATCCCCAATCCAGCCCCGGTCGGAACCGGAACTTGTCCGTCTACGAGCGGCGGCAGATTGGAGACAAGCTTGCGCATCAAGGGTGAAGGTCGCAGGCAGTATTCCACCAGATCTCCGTCAGTAGCTGCCATCCAATGGAGCGAAGCGGCCAGGTTGATGCCGGTGCTGAAGCAGTGGGGAACGCAGCGGCGCTGGTGTTTCTCGCAGATGCGGCTTACTTCAGCGCAGACGGTCAGGCCTCCACAGAAGGCGACGTCTGGCTGGATGACATGGACTCCGCGCTCAACGAGATCAAGGAAGTCATAGCTGGTGACGTCACCTTCGCCGGCTGCAATCGGTACCGGCGACTGTGGACAGAGTGTGGCGTACCCCTGGCGGTCATCTTGTGAGAGCGGCTCTTCCAGCCAGCGGATTTCCAGCGGAGCGAGCAGGTGCGCTCGCTCTAAAGCTGTTTCAGCATCCCACTTGCAACCCGCATCGACCATCAGGTCCCGGTCGCTCCCGAGGCATTCCCGGGCCGCTTGAACGTGGCGCAGGTCATTGTCTGCGTCGGCGCCGAACGGGCCCCAGCCAAACTTCGCTGCGGTCACGCCTTGTTC
>CAZITS010000057.1:0-1746 GCA_964542185.1 uncultured Pirellulaceae bacterium | reverse complement strand
CTCGCGCAAGTTGCGCGGTGGCTTCGGGAGTTTCTCCGAAGAGCAGGCTTGCATACGCCCGAACAGACTCACGTTTCCGGCCGCCCAGCAGTTCACAAACACTGCGGTCCTGAGCTTTGCCCAGCAAATCCCAAAGCGCGATATCGACACCACTGATCGCGTGTATCGCCGCTCCGCGCCGACCGAAGCGATTAGTGTGGTAGTACATGTGTTGCCAAAGTGCGGCCAGGTCTTCGACCTCTTGCCCCACGAGAATTTCGCGCAGTCCATGGCGTCGCTCTGCAGAGCGAGGCGCTTCAACAATGGCTTTGCAGACATAGGATTGGCTGGTGACTTCACCAACTCCTACCAACCCGTTGTCTGTGTGAACTCGTACCACGAGCACATCCTGAGTTCCGTCGGCGATTTCTTCAATTCCAGGAATTCGCAGGTGCAGGGCTTCGACATCGGTAATTTTCATAGCGTGCGATCAGTTGTTGTGGGGGAAGTGGGGCTTGCACATGGAAGTGCGAACGCCGGCCGCTTGTGGTTTTGGCCAAGACGCATCTGACGTATACTGGAGATAATGCATAATAACCTCTTCGGTCAGGTGTGAGGAGAACCGCAAGTGCCGATTTATGAGTACAACTGCTGCGATTGTGCAGGTGATTTTGAGTTGCTTTTGCGGAGCCATGAGACAGCCGAGTGTCCAGCGTGTGGCAGCCAGAAGCTTGAGAAACAACTGAGCATTCCCGTGGCGCATAATGGTACCTCGGAGAGTTTGCCCGTTTGTCAGGCTCCGCCAGCGACAGGCTGTGGTGCGCCGCAATGCGGCAGCGGTGGCTGTATGATGCCTTGATTCCAGATGCATCCACAAAGCATCAACGAAGCGACGTTGCGGCCGGTTTCTGACTGCCACTGACATCGCCGCCATATGACCCGGTGGTTGCGTCACGCGTGCCCTGGTTGGCGCGTCCTTCTTGCCGTGGGTGCGCTCTGTGGCTGCCAGCGCTCTCCTGGAAACGGCAGCATTTCGACATAAGCCTTGATGAAAGCGGGCTAGCAGTGCTGGCTAGTGGTGGGCGATGATTCGCTCTGGCCCCACGTGCCGCGATGCCCTATTATTCCGCCCTGTGAGCTGGCCGTAGTTTTCGCTGCGTTCAGTAGCCGATTAGCAGAATCAGGATGACAGCCAGAACGCCCAGGATTCCCAAGGCAATCCAGGGCCAGGAGTGCTTCGACCAAACGTTCTGCTGAAATGTGATGTAAAGGCCGCAGTGAGGGCAGTGGATGGATTCTTCATATACTTCGCTTCCGCACTCTGGACAGGGACGTGTTTCACTTTCCGAGTCGTCAGTGTCGTACAGATCGCTTTCATCTGCGAAGTCGTCATCGTCCCACGATGATTCAGACATGGTCGTGACGTTTATTGAGGGTTGCTGAGGCCGGGGTTTATTACACGGTTGCGCGGTTCTTTTAGTTGTACTATTCTCGTCAAGGAGGACGGCGGTGCAAACCATGAAGACGGTGGTGGTCATCGGTTTGTTGTCGATGGTAATGTACGGTGTCTATACCGTGCTGACGGAGCCTGACGCGGTGGCTCCACAGGCACTTGACAAAAAGTCTGGCGGTTCATCACCAGCAGGTCGTCCTCGACCCGCTCGAGCGAGAACGTGTCCGAGCCCGCGTCCAGCGTGTTCACGACGCCGCTCGCGTCGACCTCGAGCACCTGGCCCGCCTGGCGGTCGGTCACCCAGACCCGACCGT
>CAZITS010000056.1:0-13196 GCA_964542185.1 uncultured Pirellulaceae bacterium | reverse complement strand
TGCCGGTCCGTGTGATGACGTCCAATGCACCATCACCATTCACATCCACGATCGCCGCAGCGGCCTGATTGGGCAACCAACGCACCATCGTATTTGGATCGCGCCGGAGGTTGTAATCATGCACAGCTTGCAAAACCAGTTCGCTACGTTGCCCAACCCGGGAGAGGTCAACCAATACGACATCACCGACCGACGTCTGCCCCTGCCAGCGCGTGGCAATGTGACCTGGAAGCGAGTGGCCAATCAGGCATACGTCATGACCGTTGAGGTACGTGAAACGATTGCTGGACACCGCACGGATGGCGTTTTGCGCCCCGTCGAGATGGGTGCTACTGCTGATTGTGATCAACGCGATCAGAACCATTCGCATAAACTGTTCGACACGGTCTTGCATGGCGATGACCCCGCTCCCGCTAACTAGGACTTACTGCAACAACGTACTCCGACCGCTCTGAAATTTGCAGTCTATCAGATAGCGCATGTCAAGAAACATATCGTCCTTCTGAAGCTGGCGCTCCGTCGGCAACAAAGCCACGTATCGTATCAATCTGGATTGGTCCGAATCAGCTTTCGTCTGGGGAGCGACAGACTCTCTATTCCTGGGAGCCCGCTACGCCTCGATGTCACACGGACCGCAATGGGTGTCAGCCCTCCGCGATGAGAATCCCGGCACCAAACACCGAGCCACGGAAAATGCGACAGTGAGAAACTACGGTTGATCAACGCCCAGGCAGGACCTGGCAACAGGTAAGGCAGGTCACCAAACGACGGGAAACTTTCCAGAACTGGTCAGCAGCACCAGCGACCGGGACCTTACCGCAAGACCACCAGCCCCTGGATCGTCCTGGACAGCCTTTTCAGGGCACACCGCACTACACCAATTCCGGAATCGGATCGCCCTCGGGAAGCATCGGCATCGGGCGGCCGCGAAAGTCCAGAAAACTGTGCGTATAGTCGATTCCCAGATGCCGGAAAACACTGGCCCACAGCGCATTGGGACTCATCGCCCGTGTCGCTGGTTCTTCCCCCTTACTATTCGTGGACCCAATCACCTGACCGGTGCGCATACCGCCTCCGGAAACCAGAACGCTCATCGCATTGGGCCAGTGATCACGGCCGGGTTGGCTGACTTTCGTATTTGTTCCAGCGCGATAATTCAGACGCGGCGTGCGCCCAAATTCACCGGTCACGACGAGCATCACTCGTTGATCGAGGCCACGGGCGTAGAGATCTTCAATCAGCGCGCTGATCGTGCGGTCGTAAATCGGGAAGCGCGCCTTGGCGTCGTCAAAAATATGGCAATTTACGGCGTGGGAATCCCAGTTGTAGGTGCCCGCTTTGAGCATCGGAATCCCTGATTGGTACGGGTTCTCCATCACCACCGTGACCCATGGTACCCCCCGTTCCACCAGGCGTCGGGCCAAAATGGCACGTTGCCCCCAACCGTGCATGCCGAAACGTTCGCGAACACCCAGCGGTTCCAGGGACAGATCAAAAGCCTCACGCACTTTCGATGAAATCAGCATCTCCACAGCCCTGCGCTGAAACACCTCCATGCTTTGCATTTCACCGCGCTGATCCAACTGGCTTCTCAGTTGGTCGAACGATCGCAACAACGCAACACGATCATCAATTCTGCCTGAAATGGCCTTGTCGATACCGATGTTCTGAACGCGAAAATCTTCCTGGCTGGGATCGGCTGAAATCCGGAAGGGATGCGTATGCGTCCCCAGATAGGCGGAACCAAAACTGAATGTATCAATATGATTGACTCGGCCAGAACCCATAACAATGTAATTGGGCAAACCGTTGGTTTCACGTTCTCCTTCCAACATCACGGAGGCCATCGAACCAACACAGGGCTTATCGTTGACAAAACCGTTCGGTGTCGCCGGCTTGCGACCGGTCAAGAACCGCTTGTGTCCACCGTCGTGATTTGCGTATCCATGATGGATGGAGCGGATCAGACTAAACTTGTCAGCAACCTGCGCGTGTAGCGGCAACAATTCGCAAACATCAATTCCCGGCACCTTGGTCGCGACGGGAGAAAACGCGCCGCGATACTCGCTGGGAGCATCCGGTTTCAAATCATAGGTTTCCATGTGCGGCGGCCCACCGGGCAGCCACACAAAGATGACCGACGTGTCGTGACGCGATCCGTTGACTTTTTCTCGAGCCCTCAAAAAATCGCCCAGGCCGAACCCACACGCAGTCGGAACGCCAAATTCAAGAAAACGGCGCCGAGAGAGAGGACCCACGCATGCTGAATGATGGTCTTTCGCCTGATTCACCATAGCCATAGCTCCCTTGCTGCTCCTCCCTGAGATTATCGACCAACGTCGCCACGATCACAAGAATAGTTTGAGACACCGGGCCTGGCTCTCCCGGTTGAGATCCAGCAGGGCTTTGCCAGGACGGTACACGGCTAGGGGGCCGTTTCCACCGCCCCCAGGATCGCAATTGCGCCAGCCAGGTCGAGCGATCTCTGGGCAAGTCGCTGGATCAGCCCCTACTGCGAAGACCCCCGTTTGGCGTGAAAGTCCACATAGAGTTGCCGCACCGCATCCCGATTTTGATCCAGTTCCGTCAGCGTCCAGTCCGCAGTCGAAATCAACGGCAGAAAGTAGACATCCACGCGACCGGTCCCCGAGACAAGATGCATGCCCGAGTCGATCTCTTCAGGGATGTGAATGTAAATGGGAACAATATTCGCTCGCAAGCTGGTGGCTAAATGAAACGCGCCGCGATTGAAATGACCGATTTCACCGGTACGAATGCGGCCCCCCTCGGGAGTCAAGTAGACCGACTCACCCGAACGCCGCAGTACCCGATCAGCGCGCTGAAAAATCTTTCGGCGTTTTTCCGGGAAGCGGTAGGGCACGGTCCAAAAAACACCGATCAGGTACCCAATCAGGCCCAGCGGCAGGATCTTTCGCAGAAACCCACTAAGAAAATACCGCGTATTGGGGAGGCCCAGTGCCACCGTGGCAAAAACATCCAGGGTTGCCGTATGGTTGGAAATATAGATCGTCTGCGCCGCCGGCAACGGCGACTCTCGATGGACCACCATCCGCACGCCGCTCAGCCAGAGCGCCATCCGTCCCATGGCCCTGACAAGCACTTCGGCGCAAAACCGCCGCGACTGGAAGAGGGTCACAACTGCGGTCATCAGGGTGACAAGGGAACCCACTGTCAAGATTACCGTACCACAGAAACCCAAAACGACGATGCGCAACCAACTGCGGGTGGACGTCCGCACCTCGACGTCTGATATTTTGGCGGAATCCGATGCCATGAATTCTCCTCCTGGAGTGCAGCCCCGCGGCGCAGGTTACCAGGTTCTTTCTGTTCACAGTCAATCAGCACAACGGTCCCCGCGCTGAAAAAAACGGGCGACTTTCAGTTGTCAATCCTTTACACTAGTCTCGCTGCCGCATGCGATGCGGGCAAGTTGACTTCGCCGAGTAAGGATACCGGCAATCCGGTAAGACACAGATGTTTCCGGTGATGAAGAGGAGCTTCCACCGCGTCGTCGGATTCTGCGCCTACTACGCCAGCTTCTTTTACTTTCTGATTCTCCTTCCCTGCCTCGATCGGCGCGAGACCGATTCACGGTTTCGAGAGCGGCTGAAGCGGGCTACTCGCTGTGCCATGAGGGCTTTCGGCGTCGAGATCAATGTGATCGGTGAGGAGCACCTCGGAGATGGCAGCAACGCGATCATCGTCGCCAATCACTCGTCCTGGTTTGACCAGATGGCGCTGGTCGCGAGTCTCAATGTGCCTGTCACCTTTGTCGCCAACGAAAAATATTTTCGCTACCCGGGACTGCGCACGGTACTGAGAAAGCTCGGCAGTATTCCGGTATTTGGCAGCGCCGTCAGCGACAGCCTGCAAAAGTGTCGGCAAGTGCTGTCGGAAGGCAAATGGCTGGTCATCTATCCGGAGGGAACACGTTCCCCCGCGCTACTGCCTTTCCGCCGCGGGGCTGCCGTACTGGCCAATCAGACAGGTCTCGCAACCCAGCCCATTGTGATTCATGGGACCGAGGCGATACTCCCCAGAAAACACAGCTTTCTCCAGGTGGAACCTGGTGTCATCACTCTGGAGATCTTGCCACGAATCCACAAGACGGCCCGCCAGTCAACGCAACAGTACATGGCGTGCATCGAGCAGTGTTTTGCAGAACAACCGGATATGCTTCCCAGCCCTGCCGCGCAGCGGTCACCACGAGACTCCCAGGCCCACACGACCACACCGCCAGGAACACCGCAGCCAGATTCATGTCCCGCGTCTCTCTCGATGTCCGACGACCCGACGGTGGAGCAACTGCGCCCCAGTAATCTGGTAGGTGGTTTTTATTTGCTCGTGGCGGCACTCTTGACCACCCTCTCAGTCGCGCTCGCGCTATCGGCCCACACCTGGATCTGGCTGGCCGGCCAGTTCGGATTGGCGGTCGCCATGATCCAGTGGTTTGCGATCCTGCATGAAGCCGGGCACAAAACCTTGTTTCGCACCAGCTGGTTGAACCGTTGGTCGATCCATGCTGCCGGACTCCTGGCGTGTATTCCAGGCGATTGCTGGCGTCTGGTCCATGCGAAGCACCACTATTGGACTGGCTGGCAGGACCTGGACATGACAACGCAAACCCTCGTTCCCCGTACGCTCCACAGGTTTGAACGCGCGGTGCTCAATGTCTGCTGGCGACTATGGATTCCACTGCCCGCCACACTCTACCGACTGAATAATTATTGGAATCTCCCGCGTCTGTGGAAGATCTTTCCCCGGCCGCGAGAACGGCGTCTGCTTGTCCTCAACATTATCAGCTACCTCGCTGTCTATCTGACGCTGGGAACCTTCCTGGGATGGGGATTCGTAGTCCGAACCATCGGCCCCGCCCTGCTGCTCACCATGTCACTGCAGGACCTCCTCATCCTTAGCCAGCACACACACATCCCCATGAAACTGGCAAACAGCCAGACCGACGCTCACACGCACAATACTGCCCACCCCGTCAAGCCGTTTCCACCCCTGCAACAGGAAGTGTTCACGCGTTCTTTGATCTTTCCGCAATGGTTCGCCCGGCTGATTCTGCTCAACGTCGATGCCCACACCCTGCATCATATGCTGCCTCGTGTCCCCGGTTACCACCTGCACCGCTTGCAGAACCGGAAAACTGCCAACTCGATTCGCTGGTGGAAGTGGGTGCTTCGTGCCAAAAGTATTCCGGGAGAAATTCTGCTGTTTCAGAACCGTGATCAAACCGGATTCTATTTTTGATTGGACCGCCCCCTAGTCTGGTTGCCATGACGATACCTGACCCCTTTCATTGCACCCTGTTTTTCTTTCTCGCGTTCTTGCTGGCGGGAATCGTGCAGACGGTGTGGCTGAAAAGCAAAGCCGCCCGACGATTCGCCATTGCCATCGATGCCGGGTTCACGTTTCGTTCGCGACGGATCTTCGGCGCCAACAAAACGTGGCGCGGATTCGTCGTCATGGTTCCGGCCGCGGGTCTGTCGTTTGTGTTGATGCACCGCTTATTACAACCTCTCGATACGACAGGCCAGTCACTGTGGCCTCTCTCGCTTGCCCATCTCTTTCTGCTCGGATGCTGGGCGGGGTGTGGATTCATGCTGGGTGAACTCCCCAACTCCTTCGTCAAACGACAGTGCGGCATCGCCCCCGGAGCCCCCGCCCACCACCCCGTCGCCCAGCGTATCTGTTTCCTGGTCGATCAAGCCGACTCGGTGGTCGGCGGCCTGCTGGCTGTATCGCTTGCCGTACCGGTTCCCAGAGCGACCTGGCTTTGCCTGACGTTTGGGGGCGCGGCGACGCATCTGGCATTCAACTACGGACTGATGCGGATGGGCTTGAGAGAGCGAGCCGCCTAAGCACCACACGTCTCTACAGCGTGATTGGATGAACGTTGAATGGAATTGCAAATTAAATTAATCCAACCCGCGCACGTGTTGCCGCTGGAAGCCCTGGAAGACCCATCCCACTGCGGCGCAAAGGCGTGGCGACTCGCCCGCATGCACCAGTGGGGTTATCCCGTACCTCCGGCCGTCGTCCTGCACAGCGAGGCCTTCCAGCAGTTGCTGGACGCGACCGCCCTGGGTCCTTTCGTGGCGCGGGAAACCGACTCACTTTCCCTGGACGATCCTGCGGCGATCGCCGCAGCGGCCCAGGCCATCGAGTCACGCCTGATCTCCACTGAACTGCCTGTAGACCTCGTTGACGAGATCACCACGGCGACGGCAGAACTATTAAACCAGGGTCCGGTCGTGGTCCGCAGTTCGGCCTGCGGTGAGGACTCAAACGAAGCCGCCTTTGCGGGACAGCTTGACTCGTTCCTCAACGTGCGCACGCTGGAACAGCTACTGACCGCGCTCAAACGTTGCTGGGCATCCTACTGGTCCCATCGCTCTCTCACTTACCAGTTGACGCGTGGCATTCAGCTGCAGGCAATGGGAGTCATCATCCAGGAACAAGTCGACGCCCGCTTCGCCGGGGTTCTGTTTACTCGCCCTGTACAACACAGCGACCAGGACAGCGACCAGGACAGCATGGTCCTCGAATATTGTGAGGGGCTAGGAGACCGCCTGGTTGCCGGGGACGTTTCACCACGACGTCTGTTTATCGATCGACAGGGAACAGTGTCTGATGATTGTGTTTCCTGTACCGACGACGTCCAGACGCTCAGTGACGAGCTGCTCCAGCAGCTGGGCTCACTGGGTACCGCGCTCGAAGACGATTTCGAACACCCCCAGGATATCGAATGGTGCGTCGATGGCTGTGACCAACTTTATCTTGTGCAAAGTCGCCCCATCACAACGCTCAGAAAATCGTGCCAGAAAACCGTCTGGTCCAATGCGAACGTGAATGAGAACTTTCCTGATCCAATTTCACCCTTGCTGTATTCCGTCGCCGCTACCGGTTACTACCACTATTTTCGCAATCTGGGCATCGCCTTCGGCATCTCGGAAAAACGCATCGACCTGATGGAATACCCGCTGCGCAATCTCGTGGGAGCACATGCTGGCCGACTCTACTACAACTTGACCAATATCCACGCGGTATTGCGGGCAGCTCCGCTCGGTGAGTTTCTGGCAGAGGCCTTCAATCAGTTCGTCGGCGCCGAATCGACCGACCGCGATCATCGAGCACCGCGCTGGACCTCTCTGCAACGCGGCCGGCTGCGGGAACTGGCGGAGTCGCTTCGGATCGCCAGCAAGGCGATCCGAAGTTTATGGAAGATGCCTCGCGGCATCGCCCGCTTTGAAGCAACTGTGGATGCATTTGCTGACGACAGTCACCCAGACCGCTTACCGTCACTCGACTGGACAGAGCTGCTCGCATTGTGGCAACGCTTCCTGCGCATCCGCAGTCAGTGGACGGAAGCGGCGCTGGCAGACGCGGCGAGCATGATCAGCTATCGACTTACCCAACGGCTGCTCTCCGCTGAGTTCACCAACGATGCAGATGCCGCCATCGCCAACCGCCTGCTGACTGGCTTATGTGACATTGTGAGCGGTCTGCCCACAGAGCGACTGTGGGATTTGTCACGACTGATCCGACAACACGAGTCTCTGAGAGCCGCAATCACGCGCGACCCTCCCGACCAGGTCTGGCAGCAAATCGCATCCGACGACTCGTTGGAGCCGGTGCGGCGGGCGCTAGACGAATTCCTGGAAACGTGGGGCTTTCGCTGTTCGGGCGAGCTGATGCTGACACACCCCAGTTACCAGGAAGACCCGGCCTCACTGATACCAATACTGGCGACGTACGTCACCCGTAACGGGGAGTCTCCGGAAGAACATCTGCAACGACAGCAGCAGTGTCGAGAGCGGGAAACAGAGCGCGTCCTTCGCGTGTTGCGAACAAAAAAAATGGCGTCGTTCCTGCCATGGCCCAGGAAAGATACCGTTGCCCGTCGTCTCATCCATTGGACTCAACGTAGTGTCGCCTGCCGTGAGCGTGCACGTCTGAAGCAGGCCTTGCTATACAGTCGCTTCCGCCGGCTGGCTCTGACCGTGGGCGAATCATTCGCCGATCGCGACCTGCTGTACAGCCCGGAGGATATTTTTTACCTGACCTGTGAGGAAGTCGAACAGATCATCAATAGTGCTGCCATGCTCCCGATGACTACAGCCGACCTGGCAAAGCTCCGCCGTGCCGAACTGGAATCACTCAGCCAATACCGGCCACCGGATCACATTGAACTGGCATCGGGTCAATTCTGGGAACCTTCTGCAGCTGGTACCCCGGCAGACCGTAGTGACGAACCACAACGTCACCTGCACGGGACTGCCGTTTCGGGAGGTACCATTGTCGGGCGGGCGGTCGTGTTAACCGATCCCAGACAGTTTACGGAAGTTCAGGAGGGAGACCTGCTGGTCACCCGTCAAACCGACCCCGGCTGGGGACCAATCCTGTTTCTCGTCCGGGGCCTGGTGATGGAGCGTGGTGGGATGCTATCCCATGGTGCCATTCTCGCTCGCGAGTACGGGATCCCCACCGTAGTCGGAATCCCCAACGCAACCGAGTGTATTACCAGTGGCGACATCCTACGTATCGATGGAGATCGTGGCCTTGTCGAAGTCCTTGGGTAATGACATTTACGCCTACCTGCAGACCCGCTTGTTGCTGCCGCGGATTGTAGCGCTCGGGACGCTCGTCCTGCTCGCCGCCTGGTGTCATTCGCTGCCACAATCTCTACCTCTACACTGGGGAGACGCACTGATCGACATGCTCCTGGCAGCGTTGCTGTTGACGCAGTTTCGCATTTGGGACGACCTCGCCGATATCCCACTGGATCGCCGTACCAATCCCAATCGCACACTCTGCACTACGTCGCATCGCGGGGCGTTTCAGCTGATCGTGATCGTACTGGCAACCACAGCTGCTGCGCTCCTTGTCAGTACGGCTGATCCCGCTGCACCTGGTCTGCTCGGAGGGCTTACACTGCTGATGATCTGCTGGTACTGGTTCCCTCCACGGTCCAGCTGGAGCGGACTGAATTACCACGTCGTCCTGCTCAAGTATCCGGCATTTATCCTCTTGATTGACAGCCGCCGAGCCCCACTCTCCGGCGACACGACAATTCTCCAGATCACCGCCGCGGTATATCTGCTGCTCTGTGTATTCGAAGTTTGCCATGATCGCATGTTGCGACAACGCACTCGTTTTCGTCTGGTGGCAGGCGTCGAAACGTGCCTGCTCATCTGCGTTGTGTTCATTACCGGACCCCTGCCGTGACGGCGTTCTTGTTTGCCACTGACACACTTAACACATTGAGACTTTCCGCTCACGAAGGAACCGGGCCATGCCAGCGACGATGACTGGGCCTCCCACGTCTGACCAGTTTGAAGAGGTATCCTGCTACGCCTGCGGTGAGTCGTCCTGCCACGACCTGCTCACCGGCCAAGACGACCTGACAGGCAAGCCGGGTGACTTTCGCTTTGTCACCTGCGCGGGCTGCGGTCTGGCGTACCAGTCGCCACGCCTGACGATCAAGAACATCGGCGCCTACTACGACGACGAGTACATCGCACATCGCAAAGAAACCGAGTGGGGCATCCTGACGCGATTCTACCAACGTGGTATGGACAAACATGATCGCCAGAAAGACCAGCTCGTATCACGGTATGTGCAACTGCAGCCAGGCGACCGTGTACTCGATGTCGGCTGTGGCTCCGGGTCATTTCTACAGCGACTACGACAGCGGTATCAGGTAGCCGCCAGTGGAGTCGATTTCAAGAACCTCACCCACCTTCCTTTCTTCGATGGCGTCAAATTTCACGAAGGCCTGTTCTACGAGCAACCACTTCCGCAGGACCATTACGACCTGGTAACCATGTGGCATTTCCTAGAGCACGACTACGATCCCGTTCGCACCCTGGAAACAACCGCACGCATCCTCAAGCCTGGAGGACATCTGGTCGTGGAAGTCCCCCGACTGGATTGTGTGAGCTACCGCTTGTTCGGCAAACGCTGGCCTGGCGTACAGGCACCCCAGCATACGGTCTTGTACTCCAAGAACATGCTCCTGAAATTTGCTGACCGCTGTGGATTGGAACGTGTCGATTACCTTCCTTACGGCGCATTCCCGGCCTACTTCTATCTGTTCGCCGGCACGGCTTTCAAGATTCGCAAAGGCCAGGGCATCAACTTGCGGAAGGCAATCTACCCCTATTTCCTGGGGCAACTTCTGCTGACACCTGTACTCTGGTTTGAGAGGTACTTGAACCTCGCTATGCAAACCATCATCTACCGAAAACCCGTCTGAGCGATCAGAGCGCTGCCAGACGGAGCGTCTGGCAGCCCGTTTTTCAGTGTGCCGGTTAGCCAAACAATTCGACCACAGGATTACCATCGGTAACCAGTGGCGTCGGGCGGCCCAGTGGGTCGTTCACCTGAATCGCTGGGTTGATTCCCAGAGCGTGGTAGATCGTCGCCGCTAGATCTTCAGGTGTCGTCGGGGTGCCATCTGGAGCGGAAGCGGTACTGTCTGATTTCCCGTACAACGTACCACCGCGAATCCCACCACCGGCCACAATTGCGGGAAACAGATTACTCCAGTGATCGCGCCCCCATTGCTTATTCGGTCGCGGCGTACGTCCCATCTCACCCAGACAGACCACCAGCGTCTCGTCGAGTAATCCGCGGTCATCGAGGTCGATCAGCAGTGCGGAGAGTGCCTGATCCAAACCCGGTAACAGATACTTCTCGAGATAGTGATTACTGCGATGGGAATCCCAATTGTAACCATCGACTTGATCCCAATGGACGGTCGCAAAACGGACTCCCGCTTCAATCAAACGACGCGCCATCAGCGTCGATTGGCCAAACAAATTTCTCCCGTAGCGATCTCGCAACTTCTGCGACTCCCTGCGAATGTCGAGAGTCCGGTTGATGCCGCCGTCGGTGACCAGGGACAGCGCCCGACGCTGAAGCCTGTCGAAATCCTGATAGGCGTCGATTTGGTCAGCCATCCGGCGCTGTGCATCGAACTGCCCGAGTAACGACTGCCGACGATTCGACCGATCGAGCGCGAGACCTCCGCCACTAGCCTGCCCCTGCAATTGAAAAGTAAGTTCCGCGTCGGAACAAGCGCGGTAGTAGGGATTGTCTTGTTCGTTCTTTTTGTCGACCACGGTGGTCATTGGATCGTAGGGCCGTCCCAGCCAACCCGCGTACTCACCCGGAAAACGCCAATGGCCGCCAACGTGCAGTCGCCCCAGGTAATTCGGCACCACAAAATAGTGGGGCAGCGACTGCCGCGCCCCACTGGCAGACCGCTGAGAAAGATATTCAACTAGTGAACCGAGCGACGGTCGATCGCCAGGCGTAGGAACGACGCTCTCCGGGCTGGGCGGACGGTGTCCGGTTTGTATGTAGTACGAGCCCCCTTGATGACTATTCACAGGGTGCGACATGTTTCGAATGACACAGAATTTGTCTGATACACTGGCCGTTAGTGGCAGGTGTTCGCAAATGCGTAGCCCGGGAGTTCGCGAAGCGATCGGGGAGTAGGGACCACGAAGATCGCTCGGCGCGTCTGGCTTCATGTCAAACGTCTCAAACTGACTCGGCCCCCCAAACAGGAAAAGAAAAATCACTGATTTGGCACGGCGCGTCGCCAGCGGTTGCACCTCTTCGGCAGCCAACAACCGAGGCACCGTCAAACCCAACAGCCCGGCACCACCCGCCTGGAGAAGTTGGCGGCGTGTGGTTTTGTCACACACTTTTTGTTGACTTCCCAGAACATGCAACATGCCAGGTTCCTTTTCTTGCTGTGAACAAGTGCACATTGGTGCGGGGGTAAAAAACCCACCGCGTTCGCATCAGCGGCCTGGTGATATCGTCAACCGAGGCTCGGCGCAAGTCAAGTCCATGTCGCCCGTAGTGGCTAGCCGAGCGACAAGCAGGCCGTGTCCACGCGAACCCTGCTGGATCACCAGCAACACGCCCTGTGCGCAATCTGCAAAGCACATACTGAAGGTCACCACGCGCTCTGTGTTGAGGGAACCGACGTTCTACAAACGGCTACAGGGCAGATACTGACACGTTCGCACCCCTGCTTTTGCGGACACGGTCTATCGGATCAGCTTGCGATCGTCGCCAACCGCTGGCCGTTGACCACCTGGTCGCCCTGCTTGACCTCGATACTGCCAACGGTCCCCGCTGCCGGCGCATTGGCAGTCACTTCCATCTTCATCGCCTCCAGGACGATGACGGTATCGCCCGCGTTCACATGATCGCCGACCTCTTTGAGGACTTTGAGTACGACACCTGGCATGGATGCATTCACAGCAACGTCGGCGCTCGATGACGTGCTCGCCGTCGGCGCATCGCCCTCCGACGCGGACTGCAGGTCAACCTCAAACGCCTTGCCGTTGACCGTAACGCGCTGGCCGTCGACGGCAACCTGAAAAACCCGATCATTAATCTTGAGATCATATTTTCCGCTCGCCGTCCCGCTCGACGCGGGTTCGCTGGCACTTTCGGGTGCGACTTTCCGGACTCCCACGGCTGCCTCGCCTTTCAGGAAGGCGATGCCTTTTTCTTTGCACGTCGAAGCGATGAAGATATTTTCGTCGCTGATTGGCAACCCCTCGCTTTCCAGAATCGCCCGGGCCGCCGCGGTACCCTTAGTGGCATCCTCGTTATTCATCTCCAGTGGCGAACGCGTTGTCGGCTCCAGATCGAGTTGTTCCGACGCAATCTTGACTATTTCGGCATCCGGTTCGACCGGCGTCTTGCCGAAGTACCCCAGGATCATCTTGCCATAGGAAGGAGCGATCTTCTCCCAGGGCTTGAACATCACGTTATTCAGCGCTTGCTGGATGTAGAACTGTGAGACGGGCGTCACCGAAGTTCCAAACCCACCGCGACGGACCACATCCCCCATGGCTTTGATCAAGTCCGGATATTTGTCGAGAATTCCGTTGTCACGCATCATCTGGGTATTGGCGGTCAACGCACCACCCGGCATCGGACTCCAGGGAATCAACGGCTCGACCGTGGTTGCCTCGGGCGGCAGAAAATATTCCTGCATGCACTCCTTGAACACCTCTTCGGCTTCACGCACCTTGTCGATGTCGATTCCCAGGGTGTAATCAGAGCCTCGCAACGCGTGCCACATGACCAGGATATCGGGCTGGCAGGTACCACCAGAGCACGGTGCCAACGAGAGG
>CAZITS010000055.1:0-13285 GCA_964542185.1 uncultured Pirellulaceae bacterium | reverse complement strand
AGCACATCATTGGGGTGAACAGGTCGCCGTGCGGGAACCTCTCCCTTCGGCGTCGACGCACCGATCACCTGCCCCATCTGCAAACCGCCACCGGCCATCAAAATACTCATCAACGCGCCCCAGTGGTCGCGTCCGCCTGTGGTGTTGACACGCGGTGTGCGTCCAAATTCACCCCATACCAGCAACAACACGCGTTTATCCAGACCACGCTCGTAGAGATCCGACACCAAGGCGGACAACATCTGGTCCAGCGGCGGGCCAGAAATATCCATGCCTCGGGACGGCCCGTTCGAGCCATCAGCCGGTCGCTTGTCATTAACAATGTTGAGGTGCCAGTCCCAACAGAGTGAATCGGGGGCGGTGTTCATGGTTACAAAGGTCACGCCAGATTCGACCAGGCGACGTGCCAATAGTCCCATCTGTCCCCAGCGATGCGTGCCGTAACGCTCCCGGGTCGCAGGCGATTCACGACTGAGATCAAACGCCTCGCGGGCCGCACCGCTGGTAACGATTTCCAGCGCACTGCGATTAAACTCGTCGATTCCCGAAATCGTTCCAGTCGCATCGACGTTGCGCTTCAGGCGATCGAGTTCCGACAACAGCGACTGGCGGTCCGCGGTCCGCGCCAAAGTCAAATCGTCAGCCAACTTCAAGTTCGCTGTCGCCTGTTGAATCTTCTGGGGATCAAAGGCCTGAAAGAACGGATCCTGTCGAACCACAAAACCTGCGTTGGCGGCACCCAGGTATCCCGAACCCATCACCGCAGCGATCGTGGGATTGCGTGTAAATTCCTCAGAAATCCGTACATAGGGCGGTAATCCCCGTCGTACCGAACCACGAAAATGAGACGCAATCGCACCGGTGGAAGGATAATACGCTTGCCCCGGCTTGCGGTATCCGGTCGACAGCCAATGGGCCCCCTCCAGATGCCCGTTGGTGGTGTGACTCACCGTGCGAATAATGGCCGTCTGATCAATCACTTGGGCCGTCCGCGGCATCGTCTCGCAAAACTGGATACCGGGCAGGGGCGTGGCAATCGCACCGTAGGGTCCACGAAATTCGATCGGGGCATCAGGCTTGGGATCAAATGTCTCGAACTGGCTGGGCCCACCCCCCAGCCAGATCTGAATGACGGCCGTATCTTTGGCAGTCGCGCCAGCCTGACGCTCGGCGGCCTGCAGCCGGAGAATGTCCGCCAGCGGTAAACCACCACTGCCGGCAATCAGGCTGCACTTGAGAAATCGACGACGATCGGGTTTGGAAGGTAGCTTCACGGCTAGTCTCTGAATTCAGCGAAGGAACGGATCGGATCGATCCAGTTTAGCAAAGGTATCTGGGCAGGTCCTCAAGCGGCGACGATCCGTCTGGCAGAGGAGGCAAGCCAGACCGACTGGCAGCCCTTTCAGGACGTATATCCACTTAGCTCTCGAATCGGCTCTCCGTTACGCAAACTTGGAATGGGACGACCATTGAATTCAACCCCCACTCGAGGATCAAAATCGATCTTCAAGTGACGGTACAATGTCGACAGGAAGTTATACGGAGTCACGCGCCGGTCGACCGGATCTTCCCCACGCGAATCCGTGGCCCCGATGACCTGTCCGGTACGAATACCGCCACCGGCAAACAACATCGAATTGGCCCGCGGCCAATGGTCACGCCCGGGCTGGACGGTTCCTTTCTTCCCACTGGCCTGTCCACCGCCACTACTGGGCGAATAGGAAATACGTGGTGTCCGGCCAAACTCACCCGTAACAACGACCAGCACGCGTTTATCCAAGCCGCGACTGTAGATATCTTCGATCAACGCCGAGACCGCCTGATCGTAGTAGGGCGCGCGGTATTTATTCGCATTGAATACGTGGTTGTTGACGGCGTGGTCATCCCAATTGCTCGGCCGGGCACAGAGTGGACCGTCAAACTCGGTGGTGACAATCTCCACACCCGATTCGACCAGTCGACGCGCCAGCAGACACTGCTGGCCCCATTGATGTCGACCATAGCGATCTCGAATCGCATCCGATTCACGCGACAAATCAAACGCTTCGCCAGCCTTCGAGCTGGTCAACATAGAGATGGCCTGGCGCTGAAAATCATCGACGGCGTCAACCACAGGTGAACCATCCAGATCGCGCCGCAACTGATCAAATCCACGGCGCAACTTGGCCCGTTCCTCCAATCGAGACAATTGACTGGAATCTTTCAAGCCAATATTGGGAACTTCGAAATTGGGTTTACTGGGATCTCCGGTCACCCGAAAAGGATCAAACGCAGGGCTGATGTGGCCGGCACCAGCGATCACAAAACTGTCGTAACGATCGACGGGGTTCACCGCCACATAATTGGGCAAGACGCGACCAGGCCGATCCCGCAGGTAATTCGCAACGGTCATCCAATCGGGATAGACGGGCTTCGGTTTATCTGCGCGATCAGGATCGCCACTCAACACCCGCAAGGATCCGGCCGGATGACCGCCCGCATCATGGGCCACCGAACGGAGCAGGGCATAGCGGTCTGCGATCCGCGACAAACGCGGCAGCAGTTCGCTGATCTGAATACCCGCTACATTGGTATCGATCGCCTTGTAGGGACCGCGAAATTCCAAGGGCGCTTCCGGTTTCGGATCCCATTGCTCCAGGTGACTGGCGCCACCACGCAACCAGACCAGAATGATCGCGGTGTCCTGACGGGGAGCTTGGGCTGCCTGGGCGCGCAGACGAAACAACTGAGACAACGTGAGACTGGAAAATCCACCCAATCCGGCGCGTAAAATCTCGCGGCGACCCAAACGCGGATTGCGCTGCGGGCCCGAGCAAGAGCCAGCGCGCTGCAAGTCGTTTCCCATGGTGTTTTACAGGCTCCAGAAGACACGAACAGACCCCCGCCCGCAAGACTTTATCGGGCCGGCACAGCATCACATCTCTATCATATCAACAATTGTTGGTTTATACCTGATCGGGAAGGGCACGAGCAACGCAAGGATGCCAATTTCTGGGTATTGCCGCGACCCCAAGGCGGGGGTTTCTGGCGAAACCCGCGCTTCACCTCCCCACCGCCAGCAGGCGGCGGCAAGCCGCACCCATTCACAGCGACAGCCGCTGCCGAAACCGGGTACCAACAGGAATCTCTGCCCGGTCAGGTGTAGCCATGTTCGACGAACCATTGCCAGGCGTCGGCCACCGTTTCCCGAGCCGCACGGCACTGATAATCCAGTTCCTGCTCAGCGCGACTGCTACTGTAGTGATGCCAGAGATGGGACATTGCCACACTCACCGAATTGACATCCCCTTCCCGGCCAGTCCAACTCGCCACGCGGTCACCACACCAACCGATCAGGGTGGTCAGCGGAGGTCGGGCCTGGCTCCAGGGACCGCGCCTTCCCGCTGCTTCAGCAAATAGCTTCCAGGCCTCGAAGTACGTCATGTTGTGGCCGGCCAGGATGTACTGGCGTCCCACCTGTCCGCGTTGCAACGCTGCCAGACAACCGGCCGCCACATCGCGGACGTCACAGATCGATACACCTCCCCGTGGTGCCGCAGGTGAAAAACGAAGCGCAACTTCCAACAACATCCGCCCGGAAGACGGTTTCCAATCCCACGGGCCAAGCATAAAGGCCGGATTGACAATCATGGCGTGCAAACCGCGTTGCACGGCTTGACGAATGACATCTTCCGCGGCGCGTTTCGTCGTGACATAAGGGCAATCCGGCTTGCTGCCGGGTGTCTCCTCGTCTGCCAGACCTGGCGGTGTCGCTGGGGCCAGTGCATCGACACTCGACACATGAACCATCCTGGCACCCACTGCGTGTGCCGCTGCGGCTAAGGCCTTCGTGCCGTCCACATTGATGCGTTGCGCCGCCTCCGCCTCTGTCCGTCCAATCGCGACAAATGCGGCGGCGTGAACGACCTCAGAGACTCCCTGGCAAGCCTGCTGCAACGAAACGGGATCCTGTAAATCGCCCCCAACAACATCGACATCAAGACCATCCAGCGGCCGTGGATCGGCCGTTTCCCGGACCAACGCACGGACCGGCCCCCCCCGTTCCAGAAGCAGACGGACAATATTATTGCCCAGCAAGCCAGTAGCTCCAGTAACCAGCGTCGTCATATGCAGCCCCACCGCGGGTCATGTTCGGTGCCAAACTGGCCGATTATAAAGGAGGCAACCAAACACATGCCATGTCGTGTATTGGCCAGGCAACCTCCTGGAAGTCAAGCTGCGGGTCTGCGCGGTCCGCCAGTTTCACCACGCTGACAGGGAGTTAAACGGATGGCCAATGTGACGATTCAGCCTGTCGAAACGCGGTCCCAGCAGAAAGAGTTCGTCGGACTGCCTTGGAAACTGTACGCGCAAGATCCGAATTGGGTCCCCCCGCTATTGCAAAATCACCAGGAACTGCTGGGCTATCAAACGGCGCTAGGACGGCTCTTCCAAAAGCCACACCCGTTCCATGCCGAAGCCGAAATGCAGACATTTCTGGCCATCCGCGATGGTCAGGTCTGTGGCCGAATTGCGGCCACCATACACCATGTACACAATCGCACCTACGAGGAACAACGGGGGTTCTTTGGGTTCTTTGAGTCAATCAATGAAACCACGGTCTCCAAAGCGTTATTTGATGTAGCCCGAGACTGGCTCTCCGACCGTGGCATGCGGGCCATCCGCGGCCCCATGAATCCCTCCTTCAATTACGAAATGGGGCTCCTGGTCAAAGGATTCGATGCGCCTCCCACATTCATGATGACCTACAACCCTCCCTACTATGCAGACCTGATTGAAGGGTGGGGCTTTGAAAAAGTCCGGGACATGTACGCGTTCCGTGGCCACGTCGATATGGTTGAGACACTCGATGAAAAAATGTGGTTTGTGATCGAAGAATCAACCCGCCGATTCAATATCAAGCTGCGCCCCATCGATACCAGTCGGTTTGTTGATGAAGTCCGTTTATTTCTGTCCATCTACAACGAGGCCAACGGCAACCACTGGGGATTTGCCCCACTGACCGACGGCGAAATCGTGAAGATGGCCAATGGTATGAAAAGCCTGATCGTTCCCGAATTGACGAGCATGGCAGAGGTCGACGGCAAAACCGTGGGCACGATTTTCGGAATGCTGGACTATAACCCGCGGATCAAACAAATCGACGGGCGTCTGTTCCCTACCGGATTCTTGAAAATCCTGAATGGGCGCAAAAAACTCAAACGGGTCCGGATGCTTGCCGCGCATGTGCTGCCCGAGTTCCAACGCTGGGGTCTGGGGCTCGTGCTGGCCAACTCCGTCTGGCAACGCGTCAAGGATTGGGGAATTGAAGAGGTCGAGTTCTCCTGGGTCATGGAATGCAACAGGCTCTCCCGCGGCACACTGGAACGGGCGAACGTCCCGCGTCCCAACACCTACCGACTGTACGACTACAACATCGCACCGACGTAGTCGCATTCTGACAGTCACACCAGCGGCGGTTGCTCAAGGGTGCGACAGCGTCGCATCAACCGGTGTTGGTAACGTCGCGCTCGCATCGCCAATCCGATCGAAAAACGCTTCCATAGCCCGGTGATAAGCCATGGTCGGTGGATCGCTATGGCCAACCCCGGGCATGGAGACAAACTGTTTTGGGGTAGCGGGCGAAGCGTCAAACAGCTGGCGTCCCAGCTCGAAAGGGACCACCGTGTCGATCGTTCCATGGCACTGCAGCAAAGGGCCCGCATAGTCGCCGATTTTTGCCAGCGAATCGAAACGCGTCTTCAGCAACCAACGCACAGGGAGCCAGGGAAATTGGGCATGTGCCACATCGGGTATCGAGGTAAACGTCCGTTCCAGGATCAGGGCCCGCGCGCCATTCCTGGCCGCCAAATCCACAGCCACTCCCCCTCCCAAAGAGCGTCCCAGTACTACGATATCGGTTAGCTCACAGTCCGCACGACGGGCCAAGAACTGCTGCGCTGCATGTCCATCCTCCAGCACCCCGGCCTCGTGCGGCCGGCCGGCACTACGACCATACCCTCGATAGTCAAAGGCCAGCACAGAAACCTGAAAACGATCGCGCAGGCCCCCCAAATAGTCGGCCATCGCCGCCACGTTGTCCCTATTCCCGTAGCACACCAGTACCTGAGCTCGAGGTTCGTCATGCTCCAGGTACCAGCCATGGAGACGCGTTCCGTCAGCGGACGTAAATTCAACCGCCTGGTAGGCGAGACCCTGAGGATCCCAGTCCCCTCCACGGCGACGGACACCCGGATAGACCAGATAGTTTTCGAGAAAAATCATCAATAGCACCGCCAGCAGTAGATAGAACAAGAACGCCGCACGCAGCAATCGAATCAGCCACCATACCAACGTCGATTGGGATCTCTGGTGGATAGCCCGTACCTGCCTCTCTGCCACGCATGTCAAACAAACCGACGTGGCACATCCTATAACATCACCCGAAACCGCACCGGATTCTCTGCAGTACAACACCTGCATCCTTCCCAACCAGCGCGGCAGACCTGTTTTCATGTTCGGCATCCCCGACTGCCCAAGGCCTTGTTTTTTTACCCAGACCAACCAGGAAATCGGGGCCCCATGCATGCAGAAACAAGCTGGCTGCGTGGTGGGCAGTTGCCAGCAGATAGCCGCTGACGAAAAATCGCCGCAGACGTTGCCCAGGGAATTGCCTTAAACTGTCCCTGAGATCCATTGGCTGGCCACCCCCACTCGGCCTAAAACCAATCCCCCCTGCTTCTACCAGGTGAACTGCTATTGACGTTCCCGGAGTCCAACCAGCACGCGCATTGCAGCAGCTGACCGTCGTCGCCTGGATCGTGCTCTGGAGTGGGCTTGGACTGCGTTCGTGGTGGCGCGATGACTCGCGTTTTGGCTGGGGTATGCTGGGCCGCAACATCGAGTATCTGATCGTGTACCACTGGATCGATGAAACGGGCCGCCGAATCCAGTATTTCCCCGGAGATGAACTGCGCGACAAGGCAGAACAGCTCCGTCCGCGTCGGCCTCTGTCCCGGGACGTTTCCAGAACCGACCTGACCCGCTACGGGGTCGGAACACTAAGGTCATGGATTAACGACTATCAACAATTCCTGTTCCACGATCGCCGTCCACCCACTGCGACCCATATTGAAGCCACACTCTATTATGCGATCAATCGCCCGCTGTCCTGGCCGCATGCCATCACGGTCTGGGACCGGGGCCTGCAAGCTCCCAGCGTACTGGCACCGCCAGACCTGCAGGGAGGTGCCTGTATCGTGGAACGTCTGAAGTATCCCTAAGCGCTCGACGTACTACTCAAAGAACGTTTCCAAGAACGGCTCCACTGACTAGCCATGCCTACCGACGAACACTCGATGCATCGCGCGGCAAACCCTCTGGACAGGCTGGGCTCGAACTGGAATCGCTTCTGGTTCGCCTCCTGTCACCTGCACACACTGGGCCTGCTGCGGGCCTGTTTTGGCTTCACATTGGTATTGCGAATCACTGGTACGACAGGCCTGTTTCGTATCGGTGCCCACACCGCGCAGTTTCCAGACCGCAGTCTCTGGCCCGTGCGGCAGATGCTGGACACCTTTCACGCACCTTACGCCTGGCTGGAATGGCTGCCACTACCCACACCCTTCTGGTTTGGCAGACTGGAAGAACTGCTATTGGTCTTCAGCCTGCTGCTGACAGTCGGACTCGGTACCCGGCTGGTAGCGCCACTGACCGCCGCGTTATTCACCTACCTGTTTTTTCTCAGCCAGTGGAACTACTACCATCATTTGCTGCTGTTTCTTCCCGTGTTGTGGATTCTGGCTATCTGGCCCAGTGGCCGTACGTTCAGTCTCGATGCCCAGCTGGGACCGTCGGTTCTGCCCGAACCGCCCCGTTCGATTCTGCCTCTGCGCTTGTTACAAGTGCTGGTCTGTACGATCTACCTGTTTACGTTTCTGTGGAAACTGAACGCCGGCTGGTTCAGTGGGCACATCATGACTCTGTTCGTCGAAACAGGAACCGTACAAGGCCCCTTTGGCCCCTGGCTTCAAAAACTAGGTGATCAGACACTCAGCCTGGGTACGCTGGCAATCGAGGGTTTTCTTCCCTTCGGCTTGCTCTTTCGCCGCACGCGACGCGTCGCAATGCTGGCCGGTCTCCTGCTCCACCTCTCCATCGACGCAACCATGCGGGTGAACACCTTCAGCTACCAGATGGTGGTCCTCTACCTGGCATTTATTCACCCTGCCTGCGGCGCCACCATCGTCCTGTTCGACGGAAACTGCGGCATCTGCCGGGGCAGTCGCCGCTGGGCCAACCTGTTTGACCTGTTCCAGCGGATCACCTGGATCAATTTTCGCGACCCGCAACTGCGCAAGCGGTTACCTGCGCTAACCGACGAGCAACTGGAACGCACGATGTGGGTGGTTACACCTCAGGGTCAATTGCTTTCCGGCTTTGCAGCTTGGAGATACCTGTTGCAGTCCTTTCCCCTGACCTTCCTGCCCTCGTTTTTCCTCTATCTGCCGATCGTGGGCTGGCTCGGAGATCACGTTTATCAGTGGATCGCCCAGCGGCGGAAGATTGTTTGCTTTGTTCCTTCTGCACCGATTGAAGAACGTATCTGGAAACAAACACTGAGCGCAGCCAGCAGTGCCATACGACCGACGCACAACCAGTCCCAGCAAACCGACTTCCAGCCAGGCGTGGCGGCGCAAGTGCCTGTCACACCGGTTGTATCCAGACTCAGTTTAGCGATTCACCAGCTGATCCTTGTGGGGTGCATATCCCTGCTCATCGGCCTGCCAGTCCGCTCACTCGTACTGCGCGACGCACGGTTTGGTTGGGGAATGTTCGGAGAAAACACACGCTACCTGGTCGTCTATGAATGGGTCCTGGACGACGGCTCTCGACAGCCACATCATCCGGGCGACACGCTACGTGGTATGGCTGCCAAAGTCGGACCGCGGCAACCCGAATCCGCGTTTGCCGGTAGTGAAGCGCGCTCCCGCCGCACGCGTTACGGGATCGGTGCCATCCGGCATTGGATTCATCAATACCAGCAACATCTTTATCCACACCGCCCGACAGGCGCCGTCGCTCTGGAAGCCCGCTTGTTTTACGCAGTCAACCAGCCGCTCGTCATTCACGAGTCGCTTTCCTTTCAGGATCCTCTGTTTGACGATTTGACAACCTTTTCCGCTACCCTGGAAGGCACACCGTCGCCTGTCGAACGACTACGCTATCCCGCAGAAACCCGCTAGCCACAATCCCCGGAACACGTCCCCTTTACACCCACGAAATCTCTCACTCGTGAATCGCCTCTTACCACCTCCTGGCTGGTCACACCGCTGGAATCAATTCTGGTTTGCGGAAATCTCTGCACAGCGATTTGGACTGTTGAGAATCTGGTTTGGCGTCTGTCTGGTGCTCAAATGCATTAGTTTTGACGGACTATTTCAGCTGGCTGGCGGAACGTTGTGGATCCCAAACCGTTCGATGTGGGAAGTCACCTACCTGCTCGATAGCTGGCAGATGCCTTTTTTCAATTGGCTACCAGTCCCAGACGCCTTCTGGTTGGCAAGACTGGAAGACCTGCTGCTGATATGCGCGCTCCTGCTGACTATCGGGCTGGCAACACGCTTGGTGGCGATCACGACTGCAGCCCTGTTCAGCTATCTGTTTTTCCTCAGCCAATGGAATTTCCATCACCACCTGTTCCTGTTCCTGCTGGTCTTGTGGATTCTGGCCGCCGTACCCTGTGGTCGCCATTTCAGTCTTGACGCGCTGCTGACCGATCCCCGCCGGCAGTCCCGCCCGACCTCGGGTCTGCCACTGCGTCTTCTGCAGGGCCTTGTCATTTCAATTTACCTGGCGACCTTTGTCTGGAAATGCAATGGCATCTGGTGGAGTGGTGAAATACTGGAAATTCTCCGAGCCAGTGGTTCCCTGCGGGGCCCCCTCGCCGACAACGCGGTACCCCTGATCGGTGATCAGTTGTGCAGTCGGATGGCCTGGGCGATGGAAGGGTTGATCCCCATCGGTCTGTTGTTTCGACGCACCCGGCAGTGCGCGCTAGGCGCTGGCGTGCTGTTGCATCTGGGCATCGATCTATCGGTCAGCGTCGGCACGTTCAGTTACCAGATGCTGGCGTTGTATATCGTCTTTATCCATTCCGATTGTGGAGCAACGGTTGTCCTCTACGACGGCGTTTGCTCTCGCTGCGCCCGCAGTCGCCGCTGGGTCACGCTGCTGGACTGGTTGCAACGCCTCAGCTGGATTGACTTCCACCGGTCAGGGCAAGACCACTTCCCACTTCCCGTCGCAGCAGAGAGTCTGTCCGAAGAAATGCACCTGGCCACACCAGATGGCCAGGTGCTGACGGGATTTTTTGCCTGGCGTTACCTGCTGAGTCGTTTACCACTCAGCTTTCTGCCGGCCACACTGCTTTATCTGCCACCTGTGAGTCTGCTGGGGCCAGCAGTCTACCGGTGGTTTGCCAGCAAACCGTCTCCTCCCTGTGTCATCGCAGATCCCCTGCACGACGACACAGCTCCCTGGCAACAAACTCTGCGGAGTGCAACGGCGCCGCAACCATTGAACGACGGGCCTCTTTCCCACTAGCCAACACGTACCCGGGTTGGGCTGCCGCACCGGGCAAGATCAAACTGGTGCGCAGGCACACCAACCCAACGGTTGCGCCTTGTTCAGGCCAGTCTCGCCCGATTAAGATGGCAGTTGTGCCATCGTCGGCTCTCGTTCGCCCCCGGCCTCCGGAAACGCCCATTATGAATGTTGTACTCACCTTCCGGATTGCTTTGCGCGCCCTGCGCAAAAACAAGATGAGGGCCAGCCTGACGATCCTGGGCGTCGTGATCGGGATCGCGGCAGTGACCACGATGGTCTCCGTCGGTGAGAGCGCGAAGCAACTGATTCAAGGCCAGCTGGCGACTCTGGGCTCGAACATGATCGTCATCATGCCCGCTCAGGATGAAAATCGAGGCGTCAGCCGGGGTCGTGAACTCACCTTGACCTCCAGCGATTCAAAGGCCATTGCAGACGAGTGTCCGGCCGTGCTCGCCCAGTCACCGATCGTCGGAACAGGGGGGCAGATCATTTACGGGAACTCCAACTGGAGCCCCAATGAGATCACCGGGGTCGGGGCCGATTATCCGATCGTCCGCAGCTGGGGCATTCGTCACGGTGGCTTTTTCGGAGAGCGCGAAATTGCCGCCGCCGAAAAAGTCTGTGTCATCGGTCATACTGTGGTCGCCAAACTGTTTCAAACGCGCAATCCCATCGGCGAGACAATCCGCATCCAAAATGTCCCCCTGCGAATTGTCGGCGTTCTGGAAACAAAGGGGGCCAATATGATGGGACAGGATCAAGACAACATCGTCTTGATGCCGTATACAACGGTCCGCAAACGCTTGAATCGTTCCAGCTTCGATGAGGTCCACGCCATCCTGGCTTCCGCCCGCACCGCGAAGGGGATCGCAATCTCCAAGCAGGAAATCACGAACTTGCTGGCAGACCGGCACGGCATCGCGCCCGGAGAAGACCCTGATTTCCAAGTGCAGACGATGGACGAGATCTCCCAGATGCTGGGAGCCATCATGGGCACACTGACCGCCATGCTCTCGGCCATCGCGGGTATCTCGCTGCTGGTCGGTGGGGTCGGAATCATGAACATCATGCTCGTCTCCGTCACCGAGCGCACGCGGGAAATTGGGATTCGCATGGCAGTAGGTGCTACTTCCTGGGATATCCTGAGACAGTTCCTGCTGGAAGCTGTCGTGCTCTCCAGTATCGGGGGCATTGTCGGGTTTTCGCTCGGTTTCAGCGCCTCGACTGGGGTGACCGCGCTGATCAATGAATGGCAACCGGACATGAAATTACCCGTCGTAGTCTCGATTCCGGCAGCCGTAATGGCCATTGTCTTTTCCGCCGCCGTGGGAGTGTTTTTTGGCTTTTTCCCGGCATTTCGCGCCAGCCAACTCGACCCCATTGACGCCCTGCGTTACGAGTAGCAGCAGACCGCGGAAACTCAGCCGCTGACAGCAGCCGAGGTACCAGCCAACAACGGTCCTGGATCCGACTGCCAGACGCAGCGAACGCGTCACCGTGCCACTGCTCTGCTAGTTTTTACGGATTCTAAACCGGGCCTTCGTACGCTGGCGTGTTCACCGATGGCAATTCGCAGGCTGGCCGCACGCTGTTCCGCCCGGGCGACCAACTGGAAATCGGCAACATCCTGTTCGAGGTCGAGGGCAAAGCTGAATACAGGGCGTCGCTTCACTCCGCGACAACACCAGCCACATCGAGTGCGAAAACCACGCCGCGAGCTGATTCACAAACGCCAGCTCTGATCGCGCCGCAACAGGAGTCGACGCAGCCCGATGACGATTCCCGTTACGCGGACCGTCAAGCGCTTTCGCATTTTCTTCGCCCGCGGTCATGCCACCGACTCCTTGCAGAGCATCTCGCCATGCTAGCACTTCAAAAACAGCAACGGGTGGAAGTCGTCACGCCATTGCGTAACCCGCTCCAGCGCATCTCCAGGAACTGCTCGCACACGCTGCGCGGCGGTTTCTGCAAGCGGCAGTTAGTAAAGATATACCGGTTATAGCGATTTTCTCGACTTTGCCGGTTGTGTGGTCGATATACGTACTGGTATCGCCCGACGGAACCGTAAATCGGTATGGCACGTCGGCAAAGTGGGGCCCGGTGCGCGGCTGGCTGGATGACGTGTTCTGTCACGTTTGTCAGCAACGTTCCGAATTCGAGATCGACTAGCTGGCGGAATCTGGCAACTGGCTAGTGCAAAAGACTCTCAAGGAACCGATACGATGAGCCGTTATGAACCGCGAACGTTGATCACCCTCGTCGCCGTAACACTACTGGCTATTGTCAGCTCGGGATGTCACGTAGCCCACTCGAATTGCCTTGAGTGCGGCCTGCTAGGACACCAATCGACCATCGCCGGGCGCGCTCATCAGGCACTGACTGTCGATGCAGGCTGCGGAGAAATTTATGTCGACGAATGGATCAGTGATCCTCCGGGCATTTGTGATTCCTGTGGAGACACCGTACTGCATGGCCATGGCTGCCTGCCACCACTACTCCCAATCCTCTCCCATTTATGGGGCGTTCGTTTCTGCGGAGATTGCCAGTCCGATCTGGGGCACCACGGTGCCTGTGAACACTGTGGCCAATTGCACACCGGCGAAGAGATCATTGAAAGCGCACCGGCAGCGCTCGAACCGACACCGGCCAAGAAAGCCACCTACCGGCAAACCTCCACTACAGCGCGACTTCGGCAATC
>CAZITS010000054.1:7821-13504 GCA_964542185.1 uncultured Pirellulaceae bacterium | reverse complement strand
GGAGCAGCCGGTGACCACCGATCTGCAGGTAGTTTGGTCGCGACTCAAATCGGCTCAGCCGCTCGCCGTGATCGATGTCGAGAGTGGCCAGCCGGTGGCGATCGTCGGTAAGGCGCTGCAGCTCGAGATTCCGGGTCGCGACCACCGTCTGCTGTTCTGCCGTTGATTCACTGTGTGCGCAGCGACAGCCGGCTTTGGGTATCCGTTGCAATTCCGAAAGCTGGTGTTCGGGGCCAGACAGGTGTGTCCTTCGACATGCTTGTACTGAAGTGGTTCCTGCTATGGACAAGCTTGTCCCATGATCTGCCATTCAGTTGCGCCCAAGTGAAACGGGCGAATGGACCTGGATACGATCGACTTCTAACTTGAAAATGCCAGCCTTTTTATCAGCCAGGAGGATCCCGATCCCGTTCACTTGCCCCGGATCCAGCACTCGGTTTTGTAGAACACGTCCAAACGATGTTGCTTGAAACGCGTTCAAGGGAACACGAATCGTGAGCCACTGATTTTTCTTCGTTTTGAATGGTGCCCGATACGAAAACGCAGTCAGACGTCTGGAAGTGTAAAGGTTCACACAGTACGTACGTCCATCCCCGCGGGCGCGGAACACAATGGTATCACCTGCGATGAGTCGGAGTGGCCGCCGCGGGGATCGTACCGACGCAAAGCCACCGTTGTTTGCTAATGAAAGCCTACCGAAGAATTGCATGGTATTGTTGTCGGTGATCTTGAATCGTCCCTCTGAACGCCCTCCCATGACACCATCATTGACAGATCTCCATTGGCTGGCGGCGGTCGTTTTCTCAAACGGGAACAGTACTCGGCCTGTCGCCTGGGAACTGACCGGAGCCCCGGTGATTACAGCAGTCAACGCAATAAATACAATCTTGAGTCTCACGGGATCTTCCTCAGTTGATTTGGCAGTCTTTGCTAACGGATTGTTGGATAGGCGCAAGTAATGAAATCCAGTTCGTTTCTGTTCGCCGCCGACTCTGCCACAGACTAAAGTCAGGTAGCTAATGCAAGCGGATGAGTACTTCGTTCCGCCGCAGTGGGCCTGGGATCCAGGGTGGGTCGTAACCCGCGGATTCGACCCGGTCGTCGCCCTGTAAGCCTTTCACGGCCATCCATGTTCGCAACTGCTGGTCGGCATCGGAGATCGCCTGACGGGTCATACGACCTCCAAATCGAATCACAGCAAATCGGCCAGCGTTACGTTTTTGAATGGTCACCTCGCGGTCAGACGGTTCAGGAATGTGCCTGGTGACGATGTCCCGGGGTATCACAAAAGCCATTTGCTCTGTATCAGGTTGCATGAATACAGGAGTCGTCATCGCGACTTTTTTACCAGCGTTATTACTACCACTGATGTAACGAAAGAGTCGCCTGAAACTGCCATCGTCTCGCGAAGAACCCAATGGATTACGTGTCGCCGCCATCATGAGCATTGGATACTCGCGAATCTGAAATGCACCATCCGACTCGAGCAGGTTGTATTCAGCCGATTCATAGGCGCCTCGGGCGGTCAATTTCCAGCCAAAATAGCCCAGAGCAATCACGGCTGCCGCAACACTAAACGAGTTCATGGTTTTGTGGATCATGACTGGGTTTGGGGATTCGACAGGTCGTCTGGGATGCGTTGAAGCTGCGGTGAGAGAAGGTCCAATACGGCGTCCTCACAACGTCAATTATGGCACGGCGAACACCCCCCCTTTGGGTTGCTGAACCGGTCCGAGTTCCTGGCGGGCTGCCACGCATCGGCCACCTTGCTCCACCGTGAGCGTTACAGGTTGCTGCGTTGTGGCCGGCAAGCTAGAGGCCTCTGCTTGCTTAGTCATCGGCGGCACCTGCGACATGTCTCAGCCAACAAAGACCGACCGCTGCTGAAATCGCCTGATTTGAAGGCGTGGAGGTATCTCGGCGATTTTTCCAGGTACCAGTTACCCGGAGTGACAATCGGCGCGGACATTTCCTGCCTGGAATCTTTTGGCATCGGCAAAAAGTGGCTGCTGCTATGTATCAGCCATATGGTCGGCTGCCGTTACGATCCGACTGGTTGGCATGCCGATGCAGCAATTCGTTTCCGGAGAACATGGCCGTCTGAGCCGGCACCGTGAAGACCAGGGCAGCTGGAAACAGAAGGAAGGTACCTGAACTGCTGCAGTTTTCCTCGGCCTTCGCATTTTCGCCGTGGGTAGCTTCCCCGCTCGCCCTTTGCACTGCGGAACGACAAACAACTGCGCAGTAATCTACGTCCGCTGTGCTCTGTTCACGGCTTCGCATTGGCCGGAGCGTCTGCGATTGTCAGGCGGATCGGGTTCGATGCATAATTTGTGCTGATCGAAAACGACATCGAGATCCGGCCCATGACCGCGATCGGGAAGCGCTTGATCGGTTGGGGCGCGTTTTCTCCTGTGGCCGCTTCCAGAATGATCGTACCTTCGACCATTTTTTCCGTCAGTCGCGCTTTGCTCGCCGACGACATCGTGACACCGGGTGGCAGTTGGTCTTCCACGATTGAGTTTCCGTACAGGAATGGCATCGCCAGTTGAATCGGCCCAGTGAACTCCTCGCTGCGTTTGACACGGACTTTAATTTCAACCTTTTCTCCTGGACGAAGTGTAACTTCACTTGGCGTCGCTTCGAACTCGACCAGGTCGAGCGGATTGGTAACGCCGACGATTTGTGTGTTGATGGGCCATCTTGCCTGGGAGCCCCCGGATGCCTGTAACTCGCAGGTGACGCGGGCCGCTCGGACTACTTCGCGTGATTGGCCGTCGGTATCGGTGATCAGCGCCTTGCCGTAGAGTCGAACCAGGCGGGCATCTATCCGGGCATCGGCCTCGGCCGACAGAATCACAGCGCAGTGATTGAGCCCGGCGGGGATGGTTACGGGCGTGAAGCTAACCCCCGGTGGCAGGCCCTCGACCTGCATTTCAACCGGCCCCTTGAATCCATTTTGCCGACTGAGCCGGGCAAACCAGATCATCCGCGTGCCGGGTGCGAGTTGCGCATAGTAGTACTTGCCGTGTATTTCAAAATCGGGCCCACCAGGTTCGACCCGCAGGTGGTAGATATACCGAGTGCCTCCTCGATTGTGGAGATCACTGACTGACACGAAGAATTTGCCGTCCGACGGTGCTTTGAAGTGCAGCGTCGCGTCCTTGGTGTAGTAGCCATCGTCTCCCCGGTTAACTTGTTTGCCGGTTGAATCGAAGACATTAATCACGCTGTCCAGTGGCAAGTCGCGACGGTCGGACTCGATTTCCAGCAAGTAATAGCGATTCTTCTTCGCGTCGAATGAGTAATAGTGGACTTCATCGGGCGCGGAGAGCCGACCATTGACACCGACTGGCAGTGAGAGTGGCATGGCCTTGGCCAGTGAGAGATTCCCGGTAGCGACAAGCTGGGGATACGCACTGACCAGTACCGGTACCGGATTGGTTTGGCCCTGGGGCGTTGTGATCGAGATACGTTTCCATCCGAGGGAGTCGCCAGCTGCAGAGTGCAACGTCGTTTTCTCAAGCGCACCCAGATTGTGTCCGACGATCGCTGCTTCGATGGTCTGTCCTTGTTGAACGGCCATGGGAAAAACTGCGTGGGCGAACGGTCGGTCGGCAATCTCCACGCAGTAAACGTATTTGGGGTTGCCGATGAAACGGGTATCCCGGACTTCCAGAAAATATTTGCCATCTGCGGGAAGTTTGCATGTCAGGAACGAATCGCCACCAACGAAGTTGTCATTGTCGGCGAGGATCTGCCCGTTGGAACGCCGCAACGTCAGGATCGAGTCCATCAGGTACATCACGCTGGCGCCGCTGCCACCGGATTGCATGCTGTGAACCGCCTTGGTTACGCGTTGGGCATAGATGTTGATCGTGACGAGTTGTCCCGCCTTCCCAGTGAACTGGTAGTAATCGACGTCCTCCGCGTTTCCGCACATACCACAGATGGCCACTGGAAAGGAGACTTCCTGGGCGGTTGCGGTGGAACCATTTTCATCTTTCGATTCATTCACGATCGGATAGTCAGTAACCAGCAGGTGGGAGACGCTGGAGACCGCTGTTTTTGTGGCAATTCGGAACTCGTAAACGCCCAGCGCTTGTTCGGCGGGAACGTCAACTTCGAAACGAAACGGTGTACCTGGGGTACCTCGACCTTGATGCGGTGCCGCGATGAGCTTGGTTTCCAGAGACTTCATGGTGATGCCGGGCCGATCGAACAGCACCTTGTACGATCCATCCAGTGTGTAGTTCGAGCGGACGTGGATCGTTGTTTTCTGGCCTCGCTGGACGGCCACGGGCGTCGTCGAACAGAGTTGCCGAAAACCAATGGTCGATTCCGCCGGGAGCGCTGTTACCAGAAGGCAGAGCGCGGTAACCGTGATGGAAACAATGTGAAGTTTCATGGTGCAGGCATCAACTGAAATAGGTTGAAGGTTTCACACGAGTGGCATCCGCTCCCGTGCTAGCCCATCAATGGTGGGATGACACGACCGTCGCAGACTTGCATCGGCCGCCCGTCTGGAGTGACGTGTAGCGTGTCGAGCGGAATCCCCAGTTTTCTATAGATGGTGGCCGCCACGTCGTTGGCATAATACTCTTGGCCTACCGGACGCGCACCTGTGGCATCGGTTTTCCCGATCACCGTTCCCGTGGGAGTACCTGCACCGGCAAAGCAAATCGGTCCGGCTGAAGGCCAATGATCACGCCCTGCCGCTGAATTGATCAGTGGTGTGCGGCCAAAGTCGGTCATCCAGACGACGAGTGTCGACTCGAGGAGCCCGCGGGTCTTGAGATCCAGAATCAGGGCGGGAAATGCCTGATCCAGCGGTGGGAGTAAATTCTTCAACCTCGAGAAATTGTTGACGTGCGTATCCCAACTCGGGCTGGAAACGGTCACAAAGCGGGCGCCGGATTCGATCAGCCGTCGGGCCAGCAAGCAACTTTGACCGATGCTCGTCCGGCCATACAGGTCGCGTGTTTGCGCCGTTTCCGCTTGCAAATCAAAGGCCCGTTGCGTCGCCGGCGAGGTGATCATGCTGAAGGCATTTTCGTAGTAGCCGTCAATCGCCTTGAGCGTATTGGGTTGCTTTTCGACATCGCGCTGCAGCCGGTCGATGGCTGCCAAAGCCTGGCGGCGGCGACCGAGTCGCGCCAGACTTGTGCCGCCCGGCAGCGTTACGTCGCGCACCGTAAATTCCTGCTTGTTCGGGTCACCGGGAATTTCGAATGGGTTGTAACCTACCCCCAGGTAACCTGCAGTACCTCCACCGAATTCGCGATCCACTTGAGTTCCAAGCTGGATAAACGGGGGCAATTTGCTGCGGGCGCCTTTTTCTCTGGCCAGCACGGACCCGAAACAGGGGTACGTCAGAGAAGGGTTCAGTTTTTTGCCCGACATCATGATGGCATCGGCAATGCCGTGACCGGCATTTTGCGGGTTGAGATTCCGCATGACCGCAAACTCTTTCAGATGCCTGGCAAAGTGCGGCATCTTGTCCGTGAACTGGATTCCCGGCAAAGCGGTGTCAATCACATCAAATTCGCCGCGGACTTCGGCTTTAGCGGTGGGCTTGGGGTCGGTGCTGTCGTGGTGGCTGGTTCCACCTCGCGTCCAGAGCAGGATGCAGGTCGCAGTGCTGGGCGAGGGCCGGTGGGTTGCCGCAGCGCGGGCCTCGGCG
>CAZITS010000054.1:0-7811 GCA_964542185.1 uncultured Pirellulaceae bacterium | reverse complement strand
CGGCGTGTGGCAGAGCCCGCAGTTTTGCTTCGAGCGCGCCTCGGCGCGCAGGAACGTATCCAAGGAAAGTCCGAGTCCCCCCAGCGAACCAACTTGCAGCAGAAAGCTCCGTCGGGTCGATTCACAGTCACGCATTCGCTGGGGAAAGAGATTTAGCACGACGTTTACCTCTCACAGACAAGACGAATGATCAAAGGCTCTGCGACACTCCGGCAGCTGATTGGTTCTGGGAAAACGAAGCTTGGCCGAATCTTACTTTTCAGCAAACCCGACTTGAGAGAGCCGGTAGCTGGATTCCGTTGAATACGAGGGTTCGAACCAGTAAGCTAAACAATCATCCTAACAGACGTCATTAGTGGTTGTCGTCACTAAAGAGCGTTTTTTGCGTGGCCAGCGGAAGCGTATCGCAGGGTGCATTTCGATTCTGGACGGGAGGTTTTATGGCTCGGACAGCTCCGTTTCGCATCCGCTACTTGCTCCGCATTACCTGGCTGACCCTGGCAACCGTAAGCGCTGTCCGTGCGAACGATCCCGCTGTCTCTCTGCATGTTGATCCACCACAGGCAAATCTGGTTGGAAACCTGGCCCGCTTGCAGTTGCAGGTGACCGGCAAGGCCGCCCACGCACAGCGCGTCGATCTCACCCGAGATGTGGATTACGAGGTTGTACCTGCCAGTCTGGCGTCGGTCTCCACGAGCGGGGCCGTCGTTCCGATTACCTCCGGTACCGGTATCATTCGAGTTCGCCAGGGGAACCGGACTGCAGAGATCCCGATCGCCATCAGTCACATCTTGCCACAGGCCCAAGTCAGTTTCCAACAAGATGTAATCCCCATTCTCAGCCGGACCGGCTGCAATCAAGGTGCCTGCCATGGTGCGCAATTTGGGAAGGGGGGATTCAAGCTTTCGTTGCTCGGTTTTGCCCCGGAACAAGACTATGCATCACTGGTCCGCGAACATCCGGGCAGACGGATTTCCCTGGTCAGACCGGCCGACAGCCTGCTGCTTCGCAAGGCACTTCTGCAATTTGCTCATCAGGGCGGTAAACGATTCCCAAAAAACTCCTACGATCACGAGGTCCTCACAGCCTGGTTGCATGCCGGTGCACCTGCGCCGCAGCCCGACGAGCCCGAAGTTGTCGATTTGACCGTCTCGCCAGCAGAGCGCGTCTACCGCGTTGGCCAGCAGCAGCAGCTACGTGTTGTCGCTCATTACAGTGACCACAGCAGCCGAGATGTGACCTGCACAGCCAAATACGACACTCTCAGTGACGCGATTGCCAGGGTGACCGAAGCGGGCAGGCTTACATGCGTTGGCAAAGGTCAGATCGCTGTGATGGTACGCTATGCGGGACAGGCCAAAGTTTCCCACGTACTATCCCCGTTCAAAGAACAGGTTGATCTCGCCGGCTTTCAGCCCCAGACCTTTGTCGACGAACACGTCAAAGCTCGGTGGAAACGGCTGGGGATCCAGCCGACAGTGCTTTGTTCCGATGCGGTGTTTATTCGTCGCGCCTTTCTCGATGCCATCGGTACGCTCCCCGCGCCGGAGAAAGTCCAGGCATTTCTCCAGTCCAACAATCCGCGCAAGCGCGATGACCTGGTCGACGAACTCCTGGGGCTCACAGGCGATGTTAATCGCGATCTGTATGTCGAACCTTGGAGTGGCTATTGGGCCTTGAAGTGGGGTGATTTGCTACGGAACAATCGCAAACAAACAGGTGTCGCCGGTATGTGGAGCCTGTTCAACTGGACCCGCCGAGCGCTGCGGGAAAACATGCCCGTTGACCAGTTTGTCCGGGAGATCATTACTGCTGAGGGATCGACGCTGCAAAACGGACCGGCCAATTTTTATCGTATCGCCCGCACCCCAACCGATCTTGCCGAGGCGACGGCGCAAGTCTTTCTCGGTGTCCGCATCCAATGCGCCCGCTGTCACCATCATCCATATGAATCATACAGCCAGTCCGATTACTACGGTCTGGCTGCTTTCTTCACCCGCGTTGGAACCAAGAATAACAGCAAGTTTGACGTGCTCGGGGGTAATGCGATCGTACAACTCAACAGTTCCGGATCGATCACCCATCCCCGCCTGGGAAAGACGATGGCTCCCACACCTCTGCTGGGCAAGCCTATCGAAGTCGCAGGGATCCGCGATTTGCGCCGCCCGCTGGCAGATTGGCTTACTTCTCCGGAGAACAATCTATTCGCCCGCAACATTGTCAATCGCATCTGGTCGTATTACATGGGTTCCGGGCTTGTCGAGCCAGTGGATGATTTGCGTGCTACCAATCCGGCTTCCAACCCCGAGCTACTTGAAGCACTCAGCGAGCATCTGATCGAAATCAAGTTCGATGTTCGCAGGTTGATGCGAACCATCATGACCTCCCGCGTCTATCAGCTCAGCTCGACGGCCGTTCCGGACAACGCTTACGATCGCCGCTTCTACCCCCACTACAACATCAAACGCCTGCCCGCCGAGGTGCTTCTGGACGCGATCGATTCTGCCTGCGGTACCCACGAGCGATTTAACGGGGTCCCGTTAGGGACCCGGGCAATCGAACTTCCCGACCCGAACTTTGAGTCCTACTTCCTCGACACCCTGGGCCGTCCGCAACGCGCCATTGCCTGTGAATGCGAACGGACCGCCGACGCAAACCTGGCGCAGATATTGCATATCGCCAACGGTGAACTACTCAGCCGCAAACTCGTTGATAAACAGGGTCGCATCGCACAACTTGTGGAAAACAAAGACCTGAAACAGCCCGGCATCACTAAACAGGCAATTGACCATCTTTACCTGGCGACCTACAGTCGCTTGCCTGCCGCCGATGAACTCCTGGAATGCCAGCAAGTTCTCAACCGGGCTCCCGATTTCCGTGAAGGTCTGGAAGATCTTCTCTGGGCCTTGTTGAACAGCCGTGAGTTCCTGGTCAATCATTGAAATGCGGTTGCCCGACTAGTGACGAGTTGTCTGTGGACGCAGACAGGTTGCGCACCAGCAGGGACGTGGTCGCGCCGTTGTATAATGTCGAGAGTGTCTCGCGCTATGCGCCGGTTGCCAGTCGCGCCGTGCTGTCACCAAACGACTCGGTGGGAATCTTCACGCGGTTGAGTAAATCAACAAACAGATTGGCCACCGGTTGTTGCGGAGCCGCAATGTGCTGTCCGCCCTGTCCACCGGCCACTAGCAGGGGAAGATTACTGTTGGAATGCGCGTTACCGTCGCTCAATGCGCCACCATAGAGAACGACAGACTGATCCAGCAGGGATCCCGTTGCGTCCTGGCTGGCCTTGAGGCGTTTGAGAAAATAGGCCAATAGTTCGACATGCAGGCAGTTGATCTTGGTGACCCGCTCGATGAAATCGGGGTGACCTCGATGGTGCGTCAGTGGATGGTGGGGATCGGCCACGCCGATTTCGGGGTACGTGCGGACGCTTCCCTCGCGGCCGAACATGATGGTCGAGACGCGGGTCAGATCGGATTGAAACGCGATCACCTGCAGATCGAGCATCAGTCTTGCGTAGTCGGGAAACGCAAACGGAATGCCCGAGGGCTTATCGATGGTGGGGACGCGTTGTTCCCGTTCTGCGGATGTGATGCGTTTTTCCACTTCACGGAGTGACGTCAGGTATTCGTCCAATTTGCGCTGATCGGCCGCACCGAGCTTGCGGACGAGTTGCCTGGTGCTTTGCCGCGTCAAATCCAGGATGCTCTGGCGATACCGTGCCCGGCGCGCCCGGATCTCTGGAGAGAGCGACGGGTCGACATTGCCGAACAGGCGTTCGAAGACGGAGCGCGGATTGACGTCGACGCCGAGTGGTGTTTCGGCATCTTTCCAGGATAGGCAGTTTGTGTAGGCGCAGCTTGACCCGGAATCACAGTTACCCACCATGCGGGAATCTTCCAGTCCCAGCTGCAAGGAGGGCACGCGGGTGTGCGCGGCCCATTGGTGCGCGGCGACCTGGTCAAAAGTAATTCCGGCACGTACGTCGGGACCCGCCGTGAATTTGGGAGGCATGCCGGAAAGAAAACTACCGGATGCCTTGGCGTGCGCACCGCCTTGGGCTTTGCCAGAGGCAGTGTTTTCCAGTCCCGATACGACCGTGATGTGTTCGCGCATTGACTCCAGTGGTTTGAGGATCCGCGGGAAGGTGAACTGGCGCCCCGTGGCGGCGGGCAGCCACTCGTCCATCACAATTCCGTTGGGTACATATACCACAGCTACCCGGTGCGTTGGGGATGCGTCTCCATCGGCAGCGACTGCGGGGCGCATCGCATCGAGCAATGGCAAGGCAATAGCCGCGCCAGCTCCACGCAGCAGCGTACGACGAGACAGCGGTGGGGACGGAATCGTAATCGTCATGACGTGTACTTTCTATTTGGCCGCAGCCGGAGCGCGCGCGACAGTGTTTCGCATTTGAAACGGCATACTCTTTACAATGCCCAGTACCAGTTCGGAAAAGCGATGCTCTTGGGTCGAGAGTCGATCCGTAATCTTTGCCAGGGTGGGCCGGTCGTAGCGTTGCAGGCCTCGTCCCAACGCGTAGACCAGCAGTTTTTCTGTCAGACATTGCAGGAAGGCCTGGCGTTCGGTCAGCAGGATTTGCTTGAGTTCGGCGTGTCCCTGAAAAGATTGTCCTGAAGGCAAGTGCCCTGAGGCGTCTACGGCCGCCTTGCCATCCATGTCGCGCCAGCCGCCGATCGCGTCAAAATGTTCCAGCGCAAAACCCAATGGATCCAGGCGGGCGTGGCAGCCCGCACAGGCAGTGTTGCTGCGGTGTGCCTCGAGTTGTTGACGCAAGGTACCACCAGGTTCGCTGGCGGTTTCTTCCAAGGCCGGCACGGAGGGGGGTGGCGGTGGCGGTGGTGCGTTGAGCAGATTCTCCAGAATCCACTTGCCACGCAGTACGGGTGACGTCCGCGTGGCATACGAGGTAATCGTCAGGATGCTGGCGTGGGAAAGCAGGCCACCTCCACGGCGCGTACTACCGACATCGACTTTCCGAAACTGCGACCCTTTGACATTCTCGATACCGTAAAACCGAGCGAGTCGTTCGTCGAGGAACGTGTAATTTGCGTCCAGAAGTTCGAGCACGCTGCGGTCCGCGCGGATGATTTCTTCGAGAAATCTCTCGGTCTCACGTCGCATTGAGCGACGCAGACTTTCTTCGAACTGGGGGAAGGTGCGCACATCCGGTTTGACCACGTCGATGTTGGTGAATTGCAGCCACTGACCTGCAAAGTTCTCGACCAGGGCGCGCGACTTGCGGTCTTTCAGCATCCGGCGCACTTGATCGGCCAGCACGTCCGGGTGGCGCAGTTCCTGATCCTCTGCCAATTGCAGTAACTTGTCGTCTGGGGTGCTGCTCCACAGGAAATAGGAGAGTCGCGCCGCCAGTTCGTGATCTGTGAGAGGCGCGGCGGTTTTTCCCTCGGCGGCGCTGGCATCCTGTTCGATGCGAAACAAGAAATGAGGTGAGATCAGGATCGCCTGGAGGGCGGTGGCGATTCCTTCCTCCCAGCTGTCGCCCTCGCGCTGGACGAGCGCGACCAGGCGGAGCAAGTTATCGACTTCCCCTGCGCGTGCCGGGCGGCGGTAGGCCCGCTGCGCGAAGTTGGTAATGATCTCCCGCGCGCAGTCCTCGGTATGATCTTTCGGCCCATGTCCACAGCCAAAGATCCGGTCCAGACTCTCTTTTTGTGGCCGGGTACGCTGCTTGAAAGGGCCACCGATATCGATCGATTCAAACCGATTGTCGACGCGCGTTTCCACACCGTCGGTCTTGATCTTCGTTCCCAGTTTTCGCAGGACCTCGATGTCTTTGGCGGTCAATTTTCCCCGAGCATTGTTGCTCAGCAGCGCCGCAGGGTCACGCTGGGATGGTGCAGGGCCCCCATATTTTGGTGGCAGTCCGTGAAATACCTTGAGATAGGCGACCGACAACAGGTGCTCACCGGCCTCGACCGGGAGCCGCGTTTCCACGAATTGGCCTTCCAGGTCGGTGGCGTCGACCTCGAATTCCTGGGCCAGCACACCGTCCAGGAAAAGCGCGGGGTGGGCGGGTTCGGATTGGTTGGGGCGGTGGCCGTTGAGAACAATGCGGAACTGGTATTCGCCGTCGACCGGGAAATAGTGGGTCACGTGCGCTGAGTAGACCATGCTCAGGCCGCTCTGGTCGTAATCAAACAAATCTGGGGGAAGGGTTTCTTGACCCCGACTGAGATTGATGCGGACTGGTAGTGGGTAGTGAACAATTGCCGGAGCAAGCCTGGCGGGTCCAAACAGGGCGGTGCGCACTGCCCGTTCTGCGGCGTTGAGGTATTTTTCCAGCAGGACGGGGGAGAGCCGTAAAGCATCGCTGTTGTTGTCGAAGCCAAACGCGGTTTGATCGGGCGGAAAATCGGCGGCCGGCCGAATGTTCACTCCCAGCAGATCTCGAATCGTGTGGCTGTATTCGGTTCGATTCAATCGTCGCGCCGTGACGCGGCCGGCTTGGGGCTCGATCATCCGATCCTGGCGGGCGAATTCCGCGGACAGCCAATCGGTGGCGCGTCGGACCTCAGCCAGGGGGGGCTGGGTTGCTTTTGGTGGTGGCATTTCGCCTGTCTGCAACTTGCCCACGACGCGCTCCCAGGCTTCACGGCTCTGGTCAAAGGTAGACCGCCCAGCGCGCTGCAGCGCCAGCAGATCGAGATCCCCGGAGCTTTTTTTGGCGTTATGGCAAGCGACGCAGTGTTTCTTGACGAAAGCGAACACCGGCTGATCGCTCGCTGCGCTGTGTGAGGTGGCAGCGATGAGACTGAGGCCAAGCAGAAAACAAAGGGCTCGCGTGTGCATACACTCCATCCTACCGGAAGCGAAAAACGAAAGGAATCCTGTTCGGCCGGCACTGGTTTTTCCGTTGGTTGGCACCAGTTTCCCGTCCTGTCACACCGGTCCTGCCCCCTCTGTGTCCGCCGCCTCTCGCCTCCACAAGGAATCCCATGTACGCGTCGTCGCCAGCCCGATCAGCAGCGCACCGCAGGCCAGCAGGACGCCCACCAGCCAACGGTTGGGCTGAACGGCTACCATTTCAATCAGATCCCACAGTGAATCGATGGTCAGGCAGGTGAGGGTAAAAGCCAGTATCAGCTTGGATCGTCCGCCCCGGCGCGCCCAACTGCCATAGAGGCGAATCGAGGCCGAAGCAAAAAACAGGCCGAGCGTCGAATAGGCGACTTGCAATACCAGTGTTGTGGTCACGGCAGAATCTCATGAACGCGGATAGAGATGGGCTACCCATTCACCGTAACCATTGAACTTCAGCGTCGGCCGGCGTCGCCCCCAGCCGCCAACTTCAATCTCCTGTGCCTGTGACCAGCGGGGGTGCGGGACAGCCGGATCGACGTTGGCGGTGAAACCGTATTCCAGCGGCTGTAAGGTGTGCCAGAAGGAAGGAGGGCGTGTTGTGGACAGCGTCATCCTCACCACGCTCTTGGGTCCTTTGAATCCGTACTTCCACGGCAACACAATCCGCAGTGGCGCGCCGTTTTGTGGCTGCAAGAATCGGCCGTACAGTCCGAGAGCGACGAATGCCAGCGGGTTCATGGCTTCTTCGATCAGGAGCCCTTCGCGATAGGGCCAGGGAAAACTCAGGTTGGCTTGCCGAGGCGCTTGCGCTACGTCCAGGAAACTTTCAAAGGCGACGTACTTGGCGCGCTCCGTCGGCTCGGCCCGCGCCAGGATGGATGCCAGAGGAATGCCAACCCACGGTACCGTCATCGCCCAGGCCTCGACGCAACGGAAGCGATAGACGCGTTCCTCAAGTT
>CAZITS010000053.1:6755-13538 GCA_964542185.1 uncultured Pirellulaceae bacterium | reverse complement strand
TGCACTACGGCTATGACATACCCCGTTCGGCGTTCGTACGCCGCAGTTCACAGGAGTTGCCCGTCGATGGTGCCTTGGCACAAGTGGCCACCGATCGCGGCTGGCAGTCGACCGGTTGGCGACTGGTCGCGGGGAGGACCTATGCGCTGATGGCAGAGGGCCGGTATCAGCTCGACGATCAGCCACGTGTGTGGTGGTGTGAGCCCGATGGCGTTACGATTCGCTATCACCGCGGGCGCCCCTTAGGCATGCTGTTGGCGGCGACAGCGGCAGTGCCTGCCGGTGATGAAGAGTTCGTAGTACCACAGCTTCAAACGGCCGCGGTAGGACGGTCTGGAACGGTGGTGGCGGATAAGGACTCGATTCTTTATCTCGCAATCAACGAACCATCGAGTCAACTCTCAAATAATAAAGGCACGATCACTGTTCGTATTGAGAGTCAAGACGGTGGCCAGTCGGGCGACACGACACAGAAGTGATGTGTCGTGCCGTCTCCGTTGCGAGAACGTCGTAGCACGAACTGCTGCCCGCGACAGGCCTCGGGTTGAGCGCGCGTTATGTGCCAAACTCGGGGCGTCGTCGTGTGAGTTGTTTTTTTAGACGCTGCACGATGCTGCTGTGCATCTGGCTGACTCGGCTTTCGCTCAAATCGAGCGTGGTGCCGATTTCTTTCATCGTCAGCTCTTCGTAGTAGTAGAGGATAATGATCAACCGTTCGTTGCGATTGAGCCCTTTGGTAACCAGACGCATCAAATCATTTTGGTTGACACGGCGAGTCGGGTCGTCGCTTTTCTTATCCTCCAGGATGTCAATTTCGCGGACATCCTTGTAACTGTCCGTTTCATACCATTTCTTGTTGAGGCTGATTAAATGAACCGCATTGGCGTCGAGGATCATTTTCTCCAATTCCTTGACGCTCACCTGCATGTGCTCGGCAAGTTCCTGTTCGGTTGGATGCCGGCCGAGCTTGGCTTCCAGCGTTTTTGTAGCTTCGCCCAACTTGCTGGCTTTAGATCGTACCAGACGCGGTACCCAGTCCATGCTACGCAACTCATCCAGCATCGCCCCGCGAATTCTGGGGACGCAGTATGTCTCGAATTTGACGCCGCGGCTGAGGTCATAGGCTTCGATGGCATCCATCAACCCAAAAACACCTGCCGAGATCAGGTCATCGAGTTCAACGCCTTCTGGCAGACGGGACCAGATCCGTTCTCCGTTGTATTTCACTAATGGCAGAAAGCGTTCTACCAGAAAGTTACGCATTTGACGGCGTTCTTGCTCGGACAAGGGGTCCGGAACTGCCTTGTACTGTTGCCAGATGCTCGCGATATCAACTTCGGCATCAGTTGCGGTCGTTAACGCCATGCAATCCTCCGTGATCGTGCTATATCGGCCGGTTGCGTCCTGCAGAAGGCCGTCTTCGATATTCAGGTTGTTTCAGGTTGTGTCAGGTCATGGTGGTGTTCATTGGGTGCCAACTTATGGCGACTCTCCGCGGATCCTGACGGGGCCTGCTCGTTTGCAAATTTGTGGGAATACGCACTCGACATATCGACAATTCGGCATATGAAGTTTAGGTCAATTGGGGTGCAAGTAAGGATTAAATGAAGTTCGCATGCTCGGGCTATGCTGCTTCGTGGTGAGTTACATTAGGAGTTGCCAGTATTTCGGCGGACAATCGTAACGCAGTCGTTGCAGGGCAGTCAGCAGTGTTGCTGCGTGTGTTGTCGTCGGTCCATGTTTGTAGTTCAGGGGCACGTGGTATGGCTGGTAACGCATGCATGCCAAATTGGAGAAAACGACGGCAGGAGCGGTCCAGGCGGTCGAACACCGTCTGGGATTCCTCTACGTTTGGGGAAGTCTGGTTGACGGTACAGTAGATCGGCTGTCGGGAAGGTGTTGGGGTGATGCTTTTTAGAGTGGCATACGCATCCATGATGGCGTTGGGCTGTGGAGTCGTGACCATCACCAGTTCGTCTGCTTGTTGCCAGCATTGCTGCATGCTTGAATCAACATGGCTGCCCACGTCGAGGATGACCAGGTCCGCATGCCTGCCCATAGCTCTGCACTGGTTCAGAAGTCGGTCCAAGGCGGTGCTGGAGACCATGGATTGCGCAACGGGAGAGCCAGGTACGATTTGGATCCCGTCTGGCCCTGAGTGAACAATCTCGTGAACGTCGCGCCGAAAAGTCAGCACATCAGCTATGGTGTCGGCTGGAGCAATCTGGCAATAGTCGGCCAGAGACGTATTTTCTTCGGTTGGATGCAGGTCAGTATCGACTAACAGGACACGCAAGCCACGCTCTGACAGCGCGGTGCTGAGATTCAGTGAGAGCGTTGTAACGCCTACGCCACGACGACCGCCCGCGATGGCGATCACGCGCGGCGTACGGATTTTCGTACCGTGCTCCTCGCGCGCGGTGTCCAAAACAAGTTTCCGCAATGTGCTCGCTTGGTCACGCATGTGATTCGCTCCCCAGAACAAGGCGAGTGAGTTTCCGACTATCAGCCGGCTCAATGTCGTCGGGAACATTCTGTCCGTTGGTGACATAGCTGAGAGGTAGTTTGCAGCTTCTCAGTAGAGGCACCAGGGCGGCCATCCCCGTCGCTTCGTCGAGCTTGGTGAGAATGACCGAGGTAATACCAACCGCGGCAAATTTAGCTGCCGTTTTGCGCATTGCGGATTCACTGGATACGCTGCTGAGAACGAGATGAATCGCATCGGCGTGGGCTTCGGCGAGGATCGATTTCAGTTCTTGGATTTTGACTTCGTCATGCGGACTGCGGCCGGCCGTATCCATCAGGATCAAATCGAGGTCAGAGAGGCGTTGTACGGCGGCTCTCATTTCTTTGGGTGTAGCGACCACTTCCATGGGCAAGTCAATGATGTCCGCGTAAGTGCGGAGTTGTTCGACTGCTGCGATGCGGTAGGTGTCGACGGTAATCAGGCCTACGCGCAGACGTTCACGTAGATGAAAGGTCGCTGCTAATTTTGCAATCGGGGTAGTTTTGCCGACACCGGTGGGCCCGACCAGAGCCACGAGGCGACGTTTTCCCGCTGTGGCTTGGATAGGACCCGTGACTTGAATTTCCTGTTCTATCAAACGGGAGATCCGCGCTTTCATGAGCAGGGGGTCGCCCAGTTCACCATTGGATACTTCGGAACGTACATGTTCGATCAGTTCGCGCGCCAAGTCTTCACTCACCTCAGCTTCGATCAAATCTGTGAACAAATGAAATAGCGATTCAGGCAAGTCATGGCGCGAGGCGGGCACAGAATCACGAGAAAGTTGTTCAACTACGGTTTGCAGGCTCGGAGTCTGTCCTTTGAGGGACTCGCGAAAAGCAGTACGAAAATCCTGTCCATCGACGGTTGGTATCAGCGAGCGCTGGGTGGTGTCCGGGTGTTCTGATGTAGGCTGTCGGAGCTGACTGGGAATTGCTAATCCACGAGCTGCAGAGACTTCAATTTGAGGACCTTTGCCAAACCAACTCAGCCAGCTGCGCTTGATTTCGCGAGTCTGCAAAACGGCTGCGTCGGGTCCGAGATCGGCACGCACCATCTGTAGAGCGTCCTGAATGGAAGGTGCGCGATAGGTCTTCACTTGCATTTCAGTCATAGGTTTTGCGTTTTCGTTGGGTAGCAGAAGCCAGTGCGGTATTGGCGTTCAGTATCAACTCTTGAGGAGGGGTAACGGCGGTTAAGGAGGATGTGCTGAAAAAGGATGGAAAGGAGAGATTCTGCCGGCATGGAGCTTCTAAGAAGATTGGCTTGCCACAATTTGGTTTTGCACTGGATCATGCGGCAACCAGAGCCTCCGTCGAAACAGAATCGATTGATTCGACCCAGGTATCGGACGTAATTTCTTCGTAACTCAATACCACCAGGCCTGGGATACGGCCCACGACAAGGTTCCGTAACCGTGAACGCACCGCAGCCTGTACCAACAAGACGGGAGGCTTACCGGCCGAAACCAACGGTGCCACGCTTTCCGTCAACTGCTGGCAAAGGTGATCGACGAAATCAGGGTCCATCCCGCGCATGTCGTCCACTTCACTAGAACTTGAATCGCTGGCCAGCATGTCTTCGAGACTTGGATCAAGGGTAACAACAGACATGCGTTGTTTTTCGTCCCGGTAGCGGTCACAAATGGTACGCGCCAGGCGTTGGCGAACTTGTTCCACAAGTTGGATGGGATCGGATGTTGAATCAGCATGATCTGCGAGTGTTTCCAGCACCGTTTCTAGTGGACGAATGGTGATGCCCTCGCGAAGTAGTAGTTGCAGCACTTGTTGAACTGCAGACAATTTCATGAGGCCGGGAATGAGTTCATCGATAACGACAGGTGAAGTCTTGCGCAACTCGTTGATCAAGTGGCTTGTTGCATCACGTGTCAGTAATTCGTCCGCATGTTGCAGTGCCAGCGACTTGAGGTGGGTAGCCAGGACGCTCACAGGTTCGTGTAAACGATAGCCCCAGGTCGTGGCCTGGCTGCGTTGGGAATGCTCGATCCAAACGGCTGTTTGCCCTGATTGTGGATCCTCGGCGAGTTCGCCTGCAATGAGCTGGACATCCGGTTGTCTGCCGACAGCGAGAAGCTTATCGGGGTAGATAATGCCACGCGCGACTTCACTGCCCCCGATTTTGAACCGATATGACTGTGGCGCGAGGCCAAGATTGTCCCGAATGCGGACGCCAGGTAGCACGATGCCAATTTCTCCAGCGACTTGTTGGCGGATCTTCGAGATGCGGTTGAGCAGGCCGGCGTGGTGGTCAGAACGTGCCAGAGCAACCAGGCCAAGGCCCAGTTCCAGCTCGAGTGGATCCACGGTCAGGTAGTCTTCGATACGCTGAGAACGATTGTGTCGAGTTGCTGGTGCGGGTTTGGTTGTGGGTGTCGATTCCCGGGTTGTCTGGCGAACGAGGATCCACGCTAGCCCCGCACAGCCGGTTCCCAGCACGAACAGCGGCAAGACTGGCAAATGCGTGAATAACAGAAGGCCCAGAAAGCACGCGGCGATCGCAAGTGGCCGTGGGCGAGAGAAAAGCTGCTGCAGTACCTGGGCTGGCAGGTTCGACGATTCGGTGCTGCGTGTCACGATCAAACCGGCTGCGAGGGAAATCAGGTACGCTGGGATTTGACAGACGAGGCCATCACCAATGGATAGTTTGACGAATAGCCCAATTGCGTCGGAGGGAGCCATGCCGGCGCTGAATATGCCGATCAGCAGGCCCCCGATAATATTCACCCCGATGATGACCATTCCGACAATGGCATCGCCTCGGACAAACTTGCTTGCCCCGTCCATAGTTCCGTAGAAATCTGCCTGACGGGTGATTTTCTCCCGTTGGCGCACGGCCTCGTTCTCATCAATGACTCCAGCTTGCAAGTCCGCGTCGATCGCCATTTGACGGCCGGGCAGGCCGTCGAGGGCAAATCTGGCTGCGACTTCGCTGATTCGATTGGCACCTTTGGTGATGACGACGAATTGGATCACGGCGATGATCAGGAAAATGGTAGCGCCGACGACGACATCACCGCCAGTTACAAACTCTCCAAAGGCGAAAATGACTTGTCCTGCGGCAAGTAGCTGGTCTTCGGGTGCTTGCTTTAAAATCAATCTTGTCGTGGCGACATTGAGCACAAGTCGGGACGTTGTCGTGATCAGTAGCAACGAGGGAAAAATACTGAATTCCAGGGGTGTGCGTATGTTCACTGCCTGCAACAGGACAATCACCGCGAGTGCCATGTTGGCGATAAGCAACAGGTCCATCAACGCGGTCGGAAGTGGGACCAATAGCACAAGCACGCTGGCAACAACTGCCAGCGGGAGCATCAAGTCTTTCCATCGCGTGAGGACAAGCATAGTGAGCACAAGCGACTGGTTTTTTACACAAAAACCGGCGCTGAAAGAGGATCGATAGTTGCTGCGAAGAGGGGGCGGAGAGTAACCGAACGATTTCTGGGTGTCCAGGTCGCTTTGGCGTCCCACGAGAAAACGCGGTGGAGTTGTAAGGCTTGTGCAAGTAGGGTCTTGCGCCGAGTGATTTGCCTGAAATCGACGTCCGGGATAGACTGAAATCAGGTCAATCAGGCCTTGGAGGATCGGTTCGTGAATCAAGTCAAACTAGTTGTCGTTGGCGGTGCCGCTCAGGCCACGGAGCTAGTAATTCGACCGCCGGTGGTGCTGGGGCGGGGCCATGAGGCGTCGATTCCGCTGCCTCACCCTCTGGTGAGTCGTCTGCATTGTGAGATCGTTCAACACCAGGGTCGGCTGTTGGTGCGCGACTTGGGTTCGTTGAATGGGACCTTCGTTGGGAATGAGCGTATCTCTGAGGCTGAGTTGCCTTCAGGTGAGTTATTGACCGTGGGTTCCGTGACTTTTCGGGCGGAGTATGAAGTCGATACCGACCTGTTCGCGCCTCAGTCCGAGGCCGCTGCTGCACCGGCGGATCACCCTGCAGCGGCGGAAGAGTCAAGCGTGCGTGTTGCGGAACTTCCTGCTGCCTTCGAGGGCCAGTCGGAGACTGACGATCACCCGGTTGAACCTATGGCACCTGCACGCCCTGAGATCGAAGAATTTCCTGAGATTCGGGAAGGCACGCCATCGCTTACGACTTCTCTGGAGTCGGAGTCGCCGGCCCCTGTGGATGAAGACGCTGGGGGGGATTCTCAGTTAAGTGTTTCAGATCTTCCCGTAGCATTTGACCTGTTGCCTGAAGCTGGGTTGCCTGAAGCTGGGTTGCCTGAAGCTGGGTTGCCTGAAGCTGGGTTGCCTGAA
>CAZITS010000053.1:0-6655 GCA_964542185.1 uncultured Pirellulaceae bacterium | reverse complement strand
GCTGGGTTACCTGAAGCTGTGCCACTGGCGGCTGACGTTCCAGTTATTGATGGCACTGATATTCCGGTATTGGATGAAGTTCCTCTGGCGACAGTGTTGGCAGCAGATGGTGTAGCCGAGGTCGAAGTCGACGAGAGCTTGGAGGTACCCCCCACAGTATCCGGAGAGGAGACGAGGGACGTGGTTGAGCCGCAACAGGAAGATGGTGAGTCGACTGCGGATGTACATCCTGCGCCGGCACCCGCTGCCCGACCCGATTCTCTTGACTTCAGTGTCGCACCCGAATTGAACGGTTCAGATAGCGGTACGCAGTCCTTCTATGATTCCACGATGGATGAGGATCTCAAACGCTTTCTGAAAGATCTGGAGTGACGTATCCATCCGGCCCGGTTCTGCCCGATGGCTTCGTCGTATCTACCCAGTCGCCAGGTAAGAGTGGTTTCGTTCCCGGCAGCAGTTGTCCACGCGTTGAATCATACGGCGTGCTTGTTCTTTCGATCGGTTGCTCTTCTGCATGCTTCTGCTGCCAGCGAGTTTGGCACTGACCGTTTCTTTCGGGGTCGTTTCCGGCTGCGGCGAACTGGGCTACGATGTGACGCAGGTGGGTCAACACGTTCTGGTCGACTGGAGTATTCCATGACCGTTTTTCGCAGCTATCTGAGCGAACTTCGTTTGGTGGTATTTCTTGGTGTACTGGCACTGGGTGGATGTTCCGACCCGGCAGCCAAGCAGTCACCCATGGCCTTTGAACCGGCAGACGAGGTTCCGGCGGATGTGACAGATTCCCCACAGACACCCGACGTTGCGGGGGAGAACGCATCGCCCCAGCAGCCAGCTGTGCAGCAGGCGTCCCCGCCAGCCGAGAAACCAGCCGAGAAACCAGCCGAGAAACCAGCCGAGAAACCAGCCGCTCAGCACCCTGCGAATCGCCTCGCCAAGGAGACGAGTCCTTATCTCCTGATGCATGCCCACAATCCTGTCGACTGGCATCCGTGGGATGCTGAAGCGCTGGAAAAAGCCCGGCAGGAGGACAAGGTCATTTTCCTCTCGATCGGTTATTCCAGCTGTCATTGGTGTCACGTCATGGAGCGTGAGTCGTTCATGGACGAAGAAATTGCTGCGTTCTTGAACAAACATTTTATCTGTATCAAGGTCGACCGAGAGGAACGTCCCGACGTCGACGGGATCTATATGGCGGCTGTGCAATTGACGACGGGGCGCGGCGGGTGGCCCATGTCCGTGTTCATGACACCGGACGCCAGGCCATTTTTCGGCGCGACCTATTTTCCGGCACGCGATGGTGACCGTCCACAAATGCCGGGGTTCTTGACAGTCATACAACGCATTCAGACATTCTGGGAGTCGCAGCGAGAAGACTTCAACAAGCAAGCCGACCAGATTACAGAAGCCGTGAAGAGCCATCTTGATGGGCGTCGACCGCGGTCAATCAATCCTCTGGACAGCCGTCTTCTGAGTCGTGTTCAAGCCAAGTTGGCAGAAGATTTTGATCCGACCTACGGTGGTTTTTCGAGTCGGGCCGAAGATCCGAATGCTCCCAAGTTTCCGGTTCCCTCCAACCTGATGTTTTTGTTGTATCGAATGGAGCAAGAGACGCTTGCGCAGGACCAGCGCGACGAGGCGCGTCAGATGCTGGTGCACTCACTCGAGCGCATGGCAATGGGGGGCATTCGTGATCATTTGGCGGGTGGTTTTCACCGCTACAGTGTTGATCGTTTTTGGCGCATTCCCCATTTCGAAAAAATGCTCTACGACAACGGCCAGCTGGCGACAGTTTATGCCGAAGCTTACAGGCTGACAGGTCGAGATGATTTTCGACGGGTCCTCGTTGAAATGCTGGATTTTGTGCTCCGTGAAATGACTTCACCTGAAGGCGGTTTCTACTCGGCTCTCGACGCGGATTCTGAAGGTGAAGAAGGGAAGTTTTACCGGTGGACAAAAGAGGAGGTCGTGGAGGAATTGGCCGAGGAAGAGTTTGAGTTGTTTGCCGCCATTTATGGACTCGATCAAGCTCCTAATTTTGAAGGCGAGTTCTACGCGCCCCAGTTGAGTATGTCGTTGAGCGAGTTGGGGGCGAAGCGTGGGGTGACGGCAGAGCAACTCGATGGACAGTTGCAATCACTACGTAGCAAGCTGTTAGCGGTACGTGACAAGAGGATTCGTCCTCTGACTGATACTAAAGTGCTTACCGGGTGGAATGGCTTAATGATTCGTGGTTTGGCCGATGCGGGGCGTGTATTGCAAGATGACCGCTATGTTGCAGCGGCCCAACGGGCGGCGGAATTTGTTCTTGCGAAGCTGCGTACGCCCACAGGCCGATTGCTACGTACCTATGGCCAGGGGAAGGCGCAACTGAACGCTTATCTGGATGACTATGCATTCTTGATCGATGGTCTGATTGGAGTTTACCTGGCAAGTGGAGAGGAGCGTTGGCTACAGATCGCGGACTCACTGATGCAAGGACAGCTTGCGCACTTCTGGGATGCGGCCAACGGTGGTTTCTTTTTCACCTCCGATGATCACGAATCACTGCTTGCCCGAGGCAAGAATCCGGCAGATAGCGCGCGGCCTTCCGGGAATTCAGTTTCTGCCCAGAATCTTGTGTTTCTAGGGGAGCAGCTGGGCAATTCGGATTACCTGGCGAAAGCCAAGGCAACCATTCAAGCGGTGTCCGGTGTACTCGATGGTTCCCCGGATGTAGCACCACGAATGGTGTTGGCATTGGCCGCCACATTGCAGGGAGGTGGTGACGCCGAAACAGGATCGGAACTGCCTCCAGAGCCTCCAGCGCCGTAGCTGTGAGGTGTCCGATACCACTTGTTCGGCTTGCTCGGGATCCCTGTCTGGAAGGTGTCGCCTCAGGACAATGGTGGCATCTCAGAATGAGGCGTGGTGAGAGAGGCAGATCTGTTGTCGTAGTGTGAATCAGCTTGCGAGGGTACAGGTTTTGTTTGACACAGTGATTCAAGGCGGCACGCTGGTTGATGGAACTGGCAGTGACGCGGTTTTGGCAGATGTCGGTATCGTTGGTGATCGAATCACCGCGATTGGGAATTTGCAGGAGGATTCTGCGAAAGAGACACTGGCAGCCGATGGGCTCGTTGTGGCGCCCGGTTTTGTGGATGTTCACAATCACAGCGACGGCCTGTTCCTGAGGGAAACTCATCTCGCAGCCAAGACAGCGCAGGGTTTTACTACAGAGGTCCTGGCAGCCGACGGTATCTCGTATGCGCCTGTCAACGAGCAGACTGCTCGGCAGTGGATGTTCTATTTGCGTGCCTTGAATGGCCTGCGCCTCGAGGAATATCGTGGGTGGGAGAGCCTGGCTGAGTACATGGAGTGTATTGACGGATCGAATGTGCAAAACGCGATGACCCATATCCCTTACGCCAATCTGCGATCGATGGCGTGTGGTTGGGGGCGCGGAGCAGTCGACGATTTTCAGATGCGCCAAATCCAATACGAGGTGCAGCGTGGCATGGAGTCTGGAGCGGTCGGTCTATCGACCGGGCTGGATTACATCGTTCAGTGTTTTTCGACGACAGACGAGTTAGTGGAAGTATGTCGTGCCATGGCGCCCTACGGTGGATTGTATGTCAGTCACATTCGTTACAAGAAAGGCTTGATGGAAGGGTTGCAAGAGGCTGTCGAGATTGGTCGCCGGGCTGGTGTGGGGGTCCATATTTCACATCTCAAACCGGTTGCGGGGTGTGATGCTGAAGAGGTGCTCGGTTTTCTCGACAGCAACCGTGGTGATGTCGATCTGTCCTTCGACGTTTACCCCTATATGCCAGGTTCGACCATGCTGAGTTATCTGTTGCCCAACGATGTTTGGGAGGACGGGCCGCTGGCTGTATTGGGCCACCTCCATGATCCCGGAGTGCGTCGTCGGTTTGGGGATGGGCTGCAGGCGCATCGCCTGAATTTAGACCGGATTTACATTGCTTGGGTGGCGAGCAAAGAGAATGCAGTTCATCAGGGAACAACACTGGCAAGTTACGTTGCCGGCACGAAGAAATCGGCGGGCGATGCTTTGGCTGATCTGTTGATCGAAGAACGACTGGGGGTCTTGTGCGTCATGCAAGAAGGCGACGATGAACTCATTCGACCGTTCTTGCAACACGATCTGTACATGATGGGAAGCGACGGTATTTACTTTGAAGATGGAGCGGTCCACCCACGCGTTTATGGTTCTGTGGGGAGGCTGTTGGGTTCCGGCGTGCGCGACTGGGGCTGGCTGACGCTGGAAGATGCAGTCTACAAGTTGAGTGGCTGGCCGGCTCGGCGTTTTGGAATGGCACATCGCGGAGTCGTTCAGATCGGGAACTACGCAGACCTGGTGGTATTTGACCCAGGGCGCATCGCCGCGCCAGCGACGTACGAGGAACCCCATCAGCGGACGACTGGCATGCAGTATGTGGTGGTCAACGGTGAGGTTATTGTTCGTGAAGGGGTTCCCGAAGAATCACAGGCGGGACCGGCACCTGGGCGTTTCTTGCGTTACGCAACAACACCATCGTAGACTCATGTTTGTCGGCGCCTCAGCCGAGATCCAGGCAACGTCCCGAAGACAAGACGTGTAAAAGGATTGATGCAATGCCAGAGGTTCCATTTCGGTTTCCAGAAATTGAAGTCAGTGGTTCACCATGGGAAATGGGGCGCCAGCTTGGTGAAGCAGCCCGTGAGAAGATTCGTGAATTTGTCGCGAGAGCACTCGAACGCGTGAATTTGACTATTGCGATTACGAGGGATCGCGCGTATCAGATTGCTCGTGATAGCCTGGTTCATGCAAACGCGTATTCAGCGGATATGGTGGATGAGCTTACCGGGATGGCTGAGGCGGCGGGAGTTTCTCTCGAGGACCTGATGTTGCTTCAGGTTCGTAATCAATTCACTGTGGAATCTGACGCCGGCTGTACGTCATTCGCCGCAGTACAAGGGGAGATGAGCCCACCGCTCGTAGCACAGAATTGGGACAATGATCCGGCGCTTGACCCTTATACAGTGGTTCTCACCCGGCGTCCCAAAGGCAAGCCTGCGTTAATCAATGTCACTCAAGTCGGACTGATTGCGTACATCGGGCTGAATGAACACGGAATCGGTGCCTGTCTCAACACGTTGCCGGCTCCGAGTCGGCCAACAGGCGTTCCGCACTACTTCACGCTACGTGGTATCTTCGAAAATTCCACATTGGATGGTGCGATTGATGCCGTACGTCGCGCCGAGCGCGCAGTGCCAGCAAACATTCTGTTAGCGACTCCCCAGGGGCCCGCGGACTTGGAGGTGACGATCGACGAGGTGTATGTGTTAAGGGAGGATCAAGAGGGCCATTTGACACATACCAATCACTGTGTGCATGACGAACTGGTCACCATCAACGAACAATTTGACGAGTTAATCGAGTCTGGGCCACGCAAAGCACGGATCGATCAGCAATTGCACACTTTACCGCGACCACTCACAGTTGAAGATGCGCAGAGCTTGTTAGCGGATCACGAGGGGTTTCCGCGTTCGATCTGTCGGCACCCCAACGACCACCCGCAGCATGGATTTTGGGAGACGGTTCTGTCTGTTGTGATCGCGCCGGCTAGTCAGACGATGCATATTGCTCGCGGGACGCCCTGTTGTCGACCATTTGAAACATATCGATTGGACTGAGCCAGAGTTTTCTGTGGCATGCATTGGTTGGGTCGCGAGAGACCAATTGCAAACGCGAGCTATCGCCCCACGCGTTACTGGAACGGGATCGATTCGAGCTGGTTTTCTGCTCAACTCCGGTAGCGGCGTCACGGATATCGAAGTCGCGTTGCCTGATGACCTGATGTTGCCAGCGTTGCCAGCGGTGCCGGTAGTGCTGGCAGCGTTGCCCTCAAATTTTGCGCAGACGGAGCAGCTTTCCTGATCCGGAATGTCGGTGGCAGCCGATAACCGACGCAACCACTGTTTTGCCGTGGACTCCGCCAGGCTTGCTTGCGGAGTCTGGGGTTGCTGTTTGCCACGCGCTGTGCCACCAGGATTCCTGGTGCCGGATCGAGTGATGCCGGTCGTTTGCTTTCATTCCTGCTCATGGATGCGTCGTTGTTATGGTTCCCAGGACGTTTTACTTTGTTGTCAGCACACTGGTCTTTTGGGGATGCGCAGAGTACGTGGTTGCTCAGGAGGTGGAGCAGCAGCCCCCCACGCTACCTGAGATCGAAGTACAGCCGGAGACGCTGGCTGAACCTGAGAGTACGCAAGATTCGATTAATGTTGATGACGTACTACGCATGCAGTTGTTCCCGTTCACTAATCAGCGGGGAACGCCCTTTGAAACGGGACGTCGTGTTACCCGTTCGCTGCTGGAGGATCCTGTATTTCGAACGTTGATTGATCGTCGCCAGCTGGCAGAACGAATTCCTGTTGAGATGTTTGACGCCATGCAGAACGAAGTGGGTGTGGTCATGCAACGTACTCAGCGGGGATCGGCCGCGCCCTTCATACGTGGATTGACTGGGCAACAAGTATTGATTCTGGTCGATGGCATTCGCTTGAACAACGCGACGTTTCGTTTGGGGCCCAACCAATTCTTGAACACCATCGATCCCGGAATGGTTGAGCACATTGAGGTGATCCGTGGTCCACAAGCAGTTTTGTATGG
>CAZITS010000052.1:0-13606 GCA_964542185.1 uncultured Pirellulaceae bacterium | reverse complement strand
TCCCGACAAGAAATACGACCAAACTCCTGGCTGGGGACGAGTCAACCAAGGCCCAGAATCCCTCTTCCCGGAACGTATCAAGCTAAACTTCTCTGCCAGTGCGGGGCGTGAAACCCCGCCCATTGACTCCGGGTTTGGTCCATTCGCATTGACGCGTTTAGCATACGAAACCGGAGGCATCTACTTTGCTGTTCATCCCAACCGTTCTACGACGAGAAAGATACGTCGTCGGGACACCTCGGCATTCGCAGCACACCTGCAGCACTTCTTTGATCCTGAAGTGATGCGTAAATACCGTCCCGACTACGTGACGGTCGAAGAGTACATGCAGCGGCTAAACCAGAACAAGGCACGTACCGCCCTCTTTGAGGCTTCTCGTCAAAGCTGGTTGACGCCAATGGAAATCCCTCAGTTTCGTTTTGTTAAACGAGACGAAGCCTCTTTTGCCAATGCACTTACAGAAGCGCAGAAAGCAGCAGCCAAGTTATCCCCCAAGATCTCTGCGTTACACAGCCTGCTTCAAGTCGGTGAAACCGACCGAGAACAAGAAGCCTCGCCGCGTTGGCAAGCAGGTTACGACCTGGCAATTGGACGCGTCCTGGCGGTTCGGGTGCGAACCGAGTCTTTCAATGCCATGCTGGCAAAAGCCAAGCGGGGTATGAAATTCACCACCAAGAAAAACAATACGTGGATTCTCAAGCCAAGCGGTGAAGTTAGCGTCGGCAGCCAGCTTAAGAAACAAGCTGCCAACGCCACACAGTATCTCCAGCGTGTCGTCGACAAGCACCCTGGAACCCCCTGGGCTCTGTTGGCATCGCGTGAACTCGAAGATCCCATGAGCTGGAAATGGGTGGAAGAATTTACGAACCTGAATCCACCTGCGAGGCGCGGAGCTGGTGGTGGTGGTGGCAACCCAGGACCCGCCCAGGACGACCGCAAGAAAATGCTCAAGAAACCGCCGCCGAAACGCGCCATACCCAAGCTGTAAAACCCACTCTCGATCACAACGCCTCAGCGATTCCAGATTTCGGCTATGGGACTGGCTGAGACGGGTTGATCACGCAGAACCTTCAGGCATAATAGCCGCATGGCAATCCTCAACAGATACTGCTGGTTCGGCTTTAGTTTCCCGCCACGTTGCGGGGCCGGAGGAATGTTGTAGTTGTCCATCGCTGTTTGCGGCATTTCCCAAAGCCCTGAAGACCCTCACCGGTTTCAGGGCTTTTTTTGTTGAACTGAACACAATACTCCTCAACCCCTCCAACTCGTAGCAAACACAATTCCTACCAAGGAGCTGGCGACATCCAGACGGCTTGTTCGTTCGATTGTTTCAGCTCGAAATTAGCAACGCACCCGCGCACTACGGAGAAACAGACCATGATTGTTGTGATGGAAAAGGATGCTCCCCAGAATCAAATTGACGCTATGGTTACGCGGATTGAGGGATTAGGCCTCAAAGCGCACACCATCGTCGGAACCCAGCGAACCGTGGTCGCAGCAATCGGGGAAAAACGTGAAGACACGCGTGAATCGCTCGCGGGTAGTCCTGGAGTCGCTGAAGTCGTGCCGATCCTGGCCCCCTATAAGGTCGCCAGTCGAGAAGTCAAACCTGATCCAACGTGTGTGGTAGCAGGTTCACTAAAGGTCGGTGCAGGCCATCTAGGCGTCATCGCCGGCCCTTGCAGCGTGGAAAATGAAGAACAAATTCTCAGTAGCGCCCGGGCGGTAAAAGCAGCCGGTGCCACGGCCTTACGCGGTGGGGCGTTCAAACCGCGTACCAGTCCCTACAGTTTCCAGGGGCTGAAGAAAACCGGCCTGGAATTGCTGGCCAAAGCCCGTGACGAAACAGGTCTGGCCGTTGTGACGGAAGTGGTATCGGCGCAAGATGTGGAATTGGTCGCCGAATACGCAGACGTGCTGCAAGTGGGAGCACGCAATATGCAGAATTACCGACTGTTGGAGGCTGTTGGCAACACATCGCGCGCAGTACTACTGAAGAGAGCCTGTAGCGCTACGCTTGATGAGCTTCTCCTGGCAGCCGAATACATCCTCAATGAAGGCAACCCCAATGTCATGCTCTGCGAACGTGGCATTCGCACGTTTGAGTCCCACACTCGCTTTACTCTGCCACTCGCGACGGTGACCTATTTGCACCACAAGACACACCTCCCCGTCGTCGTCGATCCGAGTCACGGTACTGGACATTCCTATCTGGTCCCGGATCTAGCGACCGCAGCAGTAGCTGGCGGTGCAGACGGTCTAATCATCGAAGTACATCCGTCGCCGGCAGACGCACTGAGCGATGGCTACCAGTCACTTGATTTTGCGCAGTTCGAAGCGACGATGGCCCGCTGCAAACGGGTCGCTAACGCACTCGCAGATTCCGAGCCCTCCGGAGTCTGATGCGCTCCACTGGATTGCTACCAGCTGGCAGATGGTGACGCGACACACGTCAACACATTGGCTGCGCTACTGCTTAGACTAAGGCATGAACTGCCTTATGCCTGCGCCACTACTGAGTACCTGACAGGAACGCTAGGATGCTGGCATTTGGCTCGTCACTTCCTGGTGTCTTGCCATCAGCTGAGCGACCCGCTCCCTGTCAACCGGGAGCTGAACCTGCCCGTTGGCCTTGAGCGAGGTCCCTACGATCACCCCGTCAGCTTGAGGTAGCAGGTCAGACAGTTGCGCGGCGGTCACCCCACTACCAATCCATACAGGTACTGCTGGCACCGCCTCACGAACCTGCTGCAAATCGGACCAGGAAATAGCATTACCCGTCGCCTGGCCACTTACGATCACTGCATCGGCACATCCACGTTCTACCAATTCGCGTGCATCATCCCCGAGATCACTGGCCACCAGCGAAGAGGAGTGCTTGACATCCACATCTGCCAGAATCCGTATCGTTTCTGCCCCCAGACTTTTCCGTAAACGGAGCAGGCGATGGGCGATCCCATCCAGGATTCCCTGGTCAGTCAGTCGCGCTGAAGTCAGCACATTGACGCGAATGAATTCGGCTTCCGAAGCCAGCGCGACTGCGAGTGCGCTCTCACCATCATTGCGCAGAACATTAATTCCAAGTGGCAATCGAAAACGCTTGCGGACGGCAACCGCACAAGCAGTCATGCAAGCTACAACTTCGCGCGGCACACGCCCAGGAAGAAAGGGAACATCTCCATAGTTCTCCAAAAGCAGCCCATGCAGCCCACCTTCAACAAGCGCCTCGGCGTCTCGTAGTACCGCGGTTTGAATCTCTTGCCAGCTGCCGCCAAACGCTGGTGAACCCGGGAGTGCTGGCAGATGCAACATACCCACAACTGGACACGCAATCTCTTTCCAGGCGTCAAGTAATCCTGCCACCATCGTCGCTTTTTCTCCACCCACGCTGGTTCAAATCACCGGTTTATCCTGGAACACCACTGACCATTACAGCGATCCAGAGAATAATCTAAGACAATATCTCTCGGATCACTCGCGCACCAGTGACCCCCGTCAATCGTTCTTTGAGTCCGTTGCGTTCAAAAAAGAGTGACTCGTGATGCAAACCGAGTTGATGCAAAATCGTTGCGTGCCAGTCTGGAACAGTAACTTTATTTTCGGCAGCCGCGAATCCCAGCTCATCCGTCGAACCAAACGTCACTCCGCCTTTGATGCCTCCACCTGCCATCCAAGTGACCATGGCATTCTTGTTGTGATCTCGCCCCGCATTTTTTTCGTTCTTATCGGCGGGTAACTGCGCGATCGGCAAACGTCCAAATTCCCCGCCCCACACAACCAGGGTCTCATCCAACAATCCACGTTGTTTCAGATCCTGCAGCAGTGCCGCAATCGGCTGGTCAGTCTTCTCGCATGCAGATTTCAATCCGCTTCCCAGGTTAGTGTGATTGTCCCAAATCTGAAATTCGATGAACAACTGCACGAACCGTACACCGCGTTCGACCAGGCGTCGGGCATACAAACAACGTCTGCCATAAGAATCCGTCGGCTTCTTCCCAATCCCGTACCGATCCAACGTTCGCTGGGATTCCTGATCTAAATCAAGCGCGTCGGTCGCTGCCAATTGCATCCGAGCTGCCAGCTCGTAACTGGCAATACGGGCATTGAGCTGTGGTTGTCCAGGACGCTTGCTGCGATGGATCCGATCGAGCCGCGCGACCAGATCCCGCTCCAGGCCTGTTACTCCATCAGGCTCCTGGAAGTCTCGCTCCAGATTCAACACGGGCGACCCTGTCGAACGAAACCGTGTCCCCTGAAAGACTGGAGGCAAATAACCAGACTGCCAGCTCTGCGTATGGTTGACTGGTAAACCTTGGGGATCGTCTAGCACCACGTAAGCCGGCAAGTTCTGATTCTCATTACCCAGTGCATAGGTCACCCACGATCCAAGTGACGGCAAGCCTGGCATTTCTTGCCCACTGTGAATCTTGAATAAAGCAGGCTCATGCGTCAGGTTTGTCGTATGCATCGAGCGAATCACCGCCAGATCATCGACACACTTTGCGATATGCGGCAGGGCATCAGACACCCAAGTTCCAGAGTCACCGCGTTTCCGAAATGGAAACCAGCTGCGGACCAGTGAACCGGCAGCCTGCGGGTTTTCGACTTCGCCGGCAATCTCGCCGAAATACGACATACCGTGTTTCTTTTCCAGCTCTTCCTTGGGATCAAACAAATCCATTTGGCTCGGCCCGCCGTTCATAAATAGCTGAATGACAGAACGAGCTGGCGGATTGAAATGCGTGGATTTCGGACGTAGATCGTATTGCTTTAACGTCGCATTTTGGGAATGCGTTTGTTCCGCTGCCTGCAGCGAACGTCCGAACAAATCATCGGACAAGACAGACGCTAGCGCGGCACCGCAAAGGCCACTTCCGACCTGTTCGAAAAAACTACGCCTTGATGATGAGGAACTCACTAAACCGTTCATACGCGGACCTTGCATAACCGTCTCCTAGCCCCACAGACTCGACGCCACTCAGTGAGGCACCTTCAATCGATGTACAGAAAAGCAGCAGAATTCATCATCGCATGCACCAGGTTCCCTAATGCAAATCGGTGGGCAGCAGGCTCATTCTGCTGCCCATCTAATGCTTTCGCATTCTGCATCAGATAGGTTTCCCAACGCCCACGCAACGCTACCAGCGAGTCTGTGAGAGCCTCTAATTCGACCGCATCCGGAGGTCGGCCAACCGCTGTCAAATACATACCCCGAATCTGCGCTGAAGCAGACCTCCCAGTCTCAGAAATCATACGATCAGCAAAAGATAGACTGAGTTGATGTACCATCTTGTTATTCATCAGGTGGAGGGCCTGAGGGGCGACCGTAGAGACCGTTCGATCGACGCAATTGGGACTCATGCGAGGACGGTCAAAATTGTCCAGAATCGTTAATCGTTTCGTGCGACGTTTCAACACGTAAACACTGCGACGGTACCCGCCATCTTGCGCCCGGGAAGTGACCAGTCCATCTTCCCGTGACTCGATCGCATCGGCAGGCCCAAAAGCCCGGCGATCCAATTTGTCAGACATTGCTAATAACGAATCGCGTAGAACTTCGGCCTCCATACGCCGTAACGACATGCGCGATAACCAGCGGTTATCCGGATCGCGCAGCTGGTGTTCGCGCACCACCGCAGAGTCCTGTTGATACGTAGCGGAAGTCATCAACAGACGATGCAGGTGCTTGAGACTCCAACCCGATTCGATGAATTCCACCGCCAGCCAATCGAGCAATTCTGGATGTGTAGGCCGGGCTCCCGCGGCACCAAAATCATCCAACGTGGCAACGATACCTCGTCCAAAATGGTGCTTCCATACACGGTTGACAATCACCCGTGCTGCAAGTGGATGATCGGCGCGTGTCAGCCACCGAGCCAACGCCAATCGGTTGCCCGTTTTCCGGGCATCCTTCCACGGGGGTTGCGGATTGAACGGTGTCTGATCACTCGTTAACACAGACGGAATGCCAGGACCCACCAGGTGCCCCGGGCGCATGTAGTCACCTCGTTGCAATAGATAAGTTGGCGAGGGTTGCCCGCGATCCCAAAGCGCACGGACCATGGGCTGAGGACGGCGCTGCGCCTCAAGACTCTTGATTTGCGTCTCGGCCTTCTTTTTGAACGCATCGTCACCCGGCTTTTTCTTGATTGCCGTCTGAAGCGCGTCAATTTGTTCGGACAGCTTGTATTCCGCGTTCTCCCACGTAGTGCGTTCCGCTGTGGTGACGTATGGCAGATAGCGTACTTTTCCTGCCGCCTGCCCGTTTCCACCGCCTATCGGTTTTAACCAATCGTTCTCATCGAAGGCGGGTTTCAATAACGCAACCAATCGATAGTAGTCACGCTGTGGTATCGGATCGAATTTGTGCGAGTGGCACCGCGCGCAGCGCACTGTCAAACCCATCACGGACGCCGTGAGAATGCGTAATTGATCATCAATCACGTCAAGACGATTTGGAACGAACCCCGTAATTCCTGCAAAGGTCCCGTCCGCTGACATGCGTAAGAAGCCTGTAGCCACCAGGTTGTCATACATGGCATCGTCAATGACGGCGGAAGTCTCGTAATCCGCGAGCTCATCACCGGCAATCTGTTCCATCAAGAATCGACTGTACGGCTTGTCGGAATTGAATGCCCGAATCACGTAGTCACGGTAGCGAAAAGCATGCGGCCGTACAGGATCGCTGTGCTGCACACCCTCGGAGTCGGCATAACCTGCTAAATCGAGCCAATACTGCCCCCAGCGTTCACCGTAATGAGGTGAGGCGAGCAGGCGGTCGATCCACTTTTCGTAGGCCAACGGGTCAGCCGTCTCAACAACCTGCTGAACAAGCGCAGCGCTGGGAGGCAATCCCAGCAGATCGAAATGCGCCCGACGGAGGAGTGTCAGCAGGTCGGCACGCGGCGCCAGATGCAACTCTCTCTCTGCCAGCCGGCGTTGGACAAACCGATCAACTGGATTCTGCAGGACAGGCATTCCAACTGGTGACGCGTTGTCGACGTCTGCAGCAGGCAGGTCCGGCCTCTGAGGAGATTGAAACGCCCAGAATTGACGATCCTCCTCGTCCACCATGGAATCCGGTTCACCATTTGCGACATCAGCCAATACATTGACTTCTGCGGCCCCCTGTTCAATCCATTGAATCAGTCGTTCCAGTTCGCTGGCCTCCACAGGCTTGATACTGTACGCAGCTAATTTCTCGCGCGGAGGCATCTGCTGGGCGCGGATTTTCTGGATCAGCAAGCTTGCGTCTGCATCCCCGGCAACCAGAGCAGGGCCTGATTTGCCACCTTTTAGCATCGCCGCAGTGGACCTCAAGTCGAGTCCTCCCTCTTGGATTTGACGACCATGGCAGGTCACACATCGCAGCAGGAGAATCGGTAATACATCGTGTTGATTCAGTGTCTTTTTCTGGCTCTGAGACGTCTCTCCCAACGCGGCCCCCTGGGTGATCCAACGCTCCAGTAGTTCAACCTGGGACCCCGTCAAAGCCCGGTTACCTTCGGGCGGCATTTCTCCTTCGTGCAACACCTCCCAGAGGCGGCTTTTAGAGGGTTTGCCTGGCACCAGAACTCGCCCCGACTCACTCCCCTGCAGCAGCCCGGCGGCGGTACTAAGATCTAAACCGCCCTTACGGGTAGTCGGGCTATGGCACCGCTGGCAACGGGCTTTCAATAGCGGTTGCACATCCCGAACGAAGTCAACGGTTTCCGCCGCCAGAGCAAAACCGTTCCATTCGAAAAGAATTACGCACGCCACCGGAAGTGTCCGCAGAAATTTTCTCATCCAACCGCAACCTTTTGCTAGCAACCATATCACTGCGAATAAACCCTGCCGCATCAGAAGCTAAACCGCGTTCAGTCTGCCTTGTCGCCCTTCCGCAAGTCAACCTGAAATCATACGGTCAATTTGATCGCAGTTGCAAACCTGAGGATGAACAAAAAAGAGAAGCCGCTCACGAGTTCCTGCTCCAGGCACCCCGGGGCTGCAAAGCGCGCCTCCACTACCTGGATGGCCGGGCTCGATCATTTAATGGTGTGCTGCGCACCCCGTTCGCGCTCAAGCCAGCATCTCCTGAACCGCGTAATCGGTGCTGGGGATGACACGGTCATCCTCCGTGCTCGCCAGCTGTACAGTTACCGCCAAACTGGCACTCTGACCGCGGTACAACTACAACTGTCCCGCAGCATTCACGCCCTCTCGAATCGACGACCCCGAAAGTCTACCCATGCCACACATCCGTGTTGCCACATTCGCAGGACCAGGCACTGAACCTGTAATACAACGAGTACGACGCCCGTCCATATCCAGCCAGGCAGCGTTGATCGAAATCGGACTCTGCGGTGTCTGTGGCACCGATTTGCACATTCTTCAAGGCCACTGGCCGAAACCACTTCCCTGGCCCTTCACGCTGGGACATGAACTGGCTGGAGTCATCGTAGAAAAAGGTCGCGACCTGGAATGTGATTTCATGGGACAAACTCTCGAAGTTGGATCCAAAGTGATGTTGCCGCCACTGATGCCCTGCGGCGTTTGCTATTACTGTCTGCATTACCCCGAAACATCAAACAAATGCTTGAATCCCGTTTACTACGGTCGCTATCTTGGATTTGAAAAACCACCACACCTGTGGGGTGGTTGGGCTGAAATGGTCTACGTCGATCTGGCAACACTTCCGGGAACCAAAATCTACAAGTTACCTGACGATATGCCGCTACGACTGGGCGCTCTCAGCGAGCCACTCACCTCTTGCATTCGGGCCTTTCAGCGGGCATCCCGCGCAGGTGGATTTCACACCGGCGACACCGTCGTCATTCAGGGCTCCGGTCCGATCGGAGTATTGGCCGTGGCAGCAGCCCAGGAAATGGGCGCCGGACGGGTCATCGTTATCGGGGCTCCCCAGCACCCCCGTCTGGATCTCTGCGAGAAATTTGGAGCAGAGTCGACCGTTTGCCTGGAAGAGCACCCCACCAGTGCAACTCGGATCGAGACCGTCCGCAAACGGGTCGGCGGTTACGGAGCAGACGTGGTGATGGACTGCAGCGGGCACCCTTCGGCGGGCCCGGAGGGAATCGAAATGCTGCGTGATGGGGGCACTTACGTCGAAATGGGACAATTCACGGACGCGGGAGCAATCGAAACCAACTGGCACCGGATCTGCAGCAAGGACATCAATGTACTGGGCAGTTGGGCTTTCACCGCAAACGATATTCCCCACGGAATCGCGATGCTGGACCGCGCCCGGGATCGTTACCCTTGGGACGCCATGCAGTCCTTGTTCCCACTGTCCGAAACAGGCATCCAAGAAGCAATCGATGCGGCCACGACAATGCGCAGCGTGAAGTCGACAATCGTCTGTAACGAACATCTCCTGCCATAGTCAGGTCAGCCAGCCCTGAAACAACGGCGGAATCCACTCTGTCAGCCAATACAGCTGCCAGATCACGCTCAGCACACCCATGTTCATCCCCGCCAGAGTGGCACCGCGTCCACGCGGATCCATCGTACCCGCGTACATCGCGGCGAGGTCTCGCCGCGCCGTGAACCAGGCCACAATCGACAGGGGTGGAAAACAAAGCAGGCTGGCGCCTCCCAGCATCAGGATCCGGCCAGCGCGATGTGGCCGGATTGTCGCTGGCGACGCTGCTCCACTCGACAGGCTCGGCTCATCCCAAATCTGTATCCGTAGAGGATGCCAGCTACCGTCGGCGCCGTGGCGAATATGAAATGCATCATCAACCCTGTCTTCAAGAACCCAGCTTTGAATCTCGGCAAGACTGCAAGGTCCGTACACCTGCTGGTCAGGCGCCCTTAACCAGCGGGTCGCCTCCGGAGACGTTTCGGAATAGTCCATCACCAAGAAACGCTCACACACGGCACACCGGGGGCAACGCGCCTGATCTCCCGAAGCCGGATTGCTGACCCGCAATACGGTGCGACAACCAGTACAAGTAAATTCAATGGGCATGAAATGGGTCCTTCGCTATGCACTCGGCGACGACAGGAGCGAACAAGTACAAACGACGCCGGCTGCTGGCAACCGCCACTAGAGAATCTTCCACTATCAGGCCTCTGCTGCAATTGGAGCGCATCCAAAAAACCAACTTTCCAGCTTCCTGACATCGTGGATGCAAGGAGTGGCCAGTCAGGCTCGTGGCCAATTACGTGCTGGTCTTTTTTTCAGGCAACCCTGAATACCAGCCAACCAAAGAGGACAACCACCATTAACACAATGAATGCCAGTACTTCAATCATCCCCAGTAATTGACCTGCTCGCGTCAAACCAACTCCGCGGGGATCCATCGTGCCCTGCCTCATTTCCCTCAAATCGGAGCTGCCCATCCCCCAGGCCATGACACCAAACACGGGAACAAAGAAGAGCACACTCCCTAGAATGCCCATCCAGAGCACTAACAGACCACGGTCCGCTTTCAGAGTCACCCCCGTGTCGCGAGGCAGGCCTGAACGACTTGCTGGGGCAACGGCATGTCGCTCAGAAAGTCGGCCTGCAGCGCTCGCGAGCGGCAACTTCAGGGCTGGGTAAAACTGTTCCGCTGGAGCCCAGACACCGTCTCCACAGCGCAGCCGGCAGTCTGCAGCAACACGCCCGGAAGCAACCCATCGGTCAAGTTCGTCGCGTTGCACAGGACCATACGTACGCCCCTCAGGGACTGCCATAAACCAGACCTCGTCTGAACGTCGAATGCCGCCCTCCTGAAAACCCCGTGTCTCGTTACCCGTCGATTGTTGCTCCGGGGCTGCGGGCTCACCCTCCCTGCCCTCGCTCCTGGGGACCAAGGTAGACCGCTGCGGTATCGCACGCGTCTCACTCTGGCACACAGGGCAACGGACCAACTGGTTAGCATGAGCAGATTCGACATAGAGCAAATGCTGACAACTTGTACAGGTGATCGCAAGCGACATTTGGGCCATCTCAAAATCATACGCTGAGCACACCTGCTGGGCTCCGACACCCACGAACCGGCCGATATGCCAGCAGCATTCGCAAACAAGAACCTCACGATTCCCGGTGAAAGCCCTGGGGCGCCACCAGCCAAATCGCAGCAGAAAAATGATCACGCTGCAGCGGCAGTCTACTCGCCACCCCGTCTGCCCGCCAACAAACGGAGGGCACAGACCCCAAACTGATACCACAAGACCATTGCCAAGGACGCTTCAAGGCCGCAAAATAGAAGCAGTTGCGGGGACCGCTTCCAGGTAGTGGCTTCGCCAAACGTCGACATTCGTCAGGAATCATCGCCATGTTGCTCTGGACAATCCTGGCAATCTGCATCGCCATCGCATCGGTCGTATATCTGACCCCTCAATGGCGTCGACGGCGCCAAGAGCGCACGTTGGCTGCTGCGCGGCAACTTTTTCATCTGCGCCGAGAGTGGCTGGAAGCCAAATTTGTCGACTTGGCGCAAAAAAGCGGTCGACCTCGCGGGTTACTCTGGAAAGATGTCGAATTCGAAAATTCCGAATCGCTGGCGCGCGATCGCCACAGCAATCAACTCCAGGCCCTGGTGGGCGTGACTATTCGGTTTGAAGCCATTCCAGGCGGCGATATGGAACACGTCGAAGCTGTCGGCAATTTAAGAGCCGCCACCGCAGTGTTTCGTTTCGATGACGGAGAATGGAAAACCAGCGGGCGTGCTATTTTCAATCTCAGCCCCGTCGAAGCCATCAAGCACTTGAGTGGTGAATTGGAAACCGTCGAGTAATACGACGACAAGTGCGGAACGGCACAACAAGCATTGGCTCCAACCCCGCGCCGTTTCGATTCAAAGAACATATTTCCGCAAATCAGAAATACCGATTGACGAGATGCTCAAGCATCTCCTGTCGGCCGCTCTGGTTGGCGTCAATCTCGCCCTTCTCAAGCATATACGCTTCCAGCGATGTAAAGTCGGCACTGCCGGATTCAATTTCGGCTCCAATCCCGGCATCCCAACTCGCATACCTTTGCTGTACAAATTTTGACAACTCACCATCGGCGCGAATAGCTGCGGCAATTCGCAGACCGCGAGCAAATGCGTCCATGCCACCGATGTGTGCATAGAACAAGTCGACCGGCTCAAAACTCTCGCGCCGTACCTTTGCGTCAAAGTTGACGCCACCGGGACCTATTCCGCCATATTTCAACAACATCAGCATGACTTCAGTAGTAAGGTAGTAGTTCGTTGGAAATTGGTCTGTATCCCAACCCAGCATCAGATCGCCTGTATTTGCATCGATCGATCCGAGCAGTCCCTGGTGACCTGCATAGTCCAGTTCATGCATCATGGTGTGTCCCGCCAAAGTCGCATGATTCGTTTCGATGTTCAGTCTAAACCGATCGGTCAACTCGTACGCGCGCAAGAAATTGATACAGGCAGCCGCATCAGAGTCATACTGGTGTTTTGTTGGTTCCTTCGGTTTCGGCTCGATCAGAAAATGACCGTCAAAACCGATTTTCTGTGCGTGCCCAATCGCCATGTGCATAAAGCGGCCCATGTGATCCAGCTCTCTTTTCATATCGGTGTTGAACAGGTTCTGGTAACCCTCGCGACCACCCCAGAAGACGTAATTCTCGCCACCTAACGCATGCGTGACTTCCAGGCATTTCTTGACTTGCGCGGCAGCGTACGCAAAAGCATCAGCATTACAAGTTGTCGACGCACCGTGCATGTAACGCGGATTACTGAAGAGGTTCGCGGTTCCCCACAACAGCTTGATACCGGTTCGCTGTTGCTCCTCTTTGAGCACTTCGACAACGGCGTCGAGATTGCGATTGGTTTCCGCCAGAGAGCTTCCTTCGGGCGCCACGTCACGATCATGGAAGGCGTAGTAGGGAGCACCCAGCTTCTCCATGAACTCAAAGGCAACTCGCACACGTTGTCGTGCATTGTCTACTGAATCCGTTCCGTCCTCCCAGGGACGAAGCATCGTGGGTGCACCGAAAGGGTCGCTGCCATTCGCGCGAAATGTGTGCCAATAACAGACGCTGAAACGTAAATGCTCCCGCATCGTGAGCCCTTCGACGACCTCGTTTTCGTCATACCAGCGAAAAGCAAGCGGGTTTTTTGATTCTGGTCCTTCGTAGGCAATTTTTTGAATATCGGGAAAAGCGGTCATTGGAGGCTCTTCGGTTAGCAGATCACGGATTGAGAATTTACCGGCGGCGGCAATATCGTGCCACAAAAAACGCCCGTTCACAACTGTCCTCAAGCACAGGGTGCCAGCCTACAACAAATGCCATGAATCAATGGATGAAATGGCTCGAAAATGGATCGCCGGGCAAACACCCAGGCGAGATCCTACAACGCGTTCAGAGCGACGGGCGGCAGCCATCGCTTCGCAAGTGCTTCAGGAAGGCGGGTGCCCACCCGGCGACTATAGAATCCCGAGAACAGCCGAACGGATGGACATCACGAAAATGATAGCTTGCACGCCCGCTTCCCTTAGGCCTGTGTCCGCAATGCCACTGACGAGTGCCTTTAGCCACTTCCGCTGCCGTTTGTAGCTGCACCACTGAAAGCAACTCACACGATTCCCTGTTTGGCTGAAAATCGATCTTGACCTCAACCCGTCCGCCAGCCAGTACCTCCTTCGGATCAAAAAG
>CAZITS010000051.1:0-13666 GCA_964542185.1 uncultured Pirellulaceae bacterium | reverse complement strand
ACGGACAGCAAGACGCAATCAGGGCCAACAGACTGTAGCTCTGGCCTAACTGAAAAAATTCTCGCCAAACAGGTTCAATGGAGGTTGTGATTCCACCTCAATGTCACCATTTACAGTCGTCTGGCAAGCCAAGCGCATTTCATCTTCGTTTCCGACATAAGCCAGGCTAGGGATCGGGTCGGGAATTGGCATCCACTTGAACTTGGCCTTCTCTCGATTGCTCAGGGAACTGGTATTTTCCATTCCCTTCTTGACCAGGACACGGCAGGTTCCACACAGCCCGAAGCCGCGACAGTGGGTAAATTTCGAGACCGATTGGACAAATTGATCCACACCATCACTGATACCACTGATAGCGCAATTCAAATGAATCCCGGCTTTTTCAGCCTCGGCGCGAAGATTCGCACCTTCGGGTACCTCGATCTCTTTATTTTCCTTGAGAAATTTGACTACCGGCATGGCACATCGAACAAGAACAGGAAAAGAAAACTGCGAGAAAAACCGACACGGATCCAGCGGTATCGTCGAATTCACAGGGAATTCGCAGAACCGACCGCTCCGCGAAAGAGTAATCGTACCAGCCACAGCCGTGAAAATCTACCTCCGCTGCCAGTCGCCGCGCAGGAAGCTCCTGGGGTGAATTGTAGAAGCGTCGCGAGATCGTTAAACTGCGACATTACATCGACAAGAATCTCATTGTGGCGAACTCTCGTTACAGAACCGATCGGGTGTAGTGTCATCGCTGTGATCGGTTTCCGTAAGTTCGAGGAGTTGGCGGGTTTCGTGCCACAGACGCCGCCAGTTTGCCCTTCGATGAAAGAAATCTCCATGTCTGACGTCGCAAAGCTAACCCTTAACGACACTGCCATCGATCTACCGGTCGTCGAAGGAACGGAACATGAACGCGGCTTAGACATCTCCAAGTTGCGAGCACAAACTGGCCTCGTCACGCTCGACGAAGGCTATGTGAACACAGGATCGACAACCAGTGACATCACTTTCTTGAATGGCGAGCAGGGAATTCTCCGTTATCGCGGCTACCCGATCGAATCGCTCGCCGCCAATTGTGATTTCGTGGAAGTCTGCTACTTGTTGATCTACGGTGAACTGCCAACCACAGACCAACTGCAAAACTTCCGTAGCGCCATCCGCCGCCACACGATGCTGCATGAAGATATGCGGTCCTTCTATAACGGGTTTCCGCGCGACGCCCATCCAATGGCAATTCTCTCTTCAACTGTGAGTTGCTTGTCCACTTTCTATCAGGATTCCCTGGACCCACAAAACGAAGAACAAGTGGAAAGCTCGGTTTTGCGTTTGATTGCAAAACTTCCCACGATCGCGGCATACAGCTACAAAAAATCTTCCGGGCAGCCGTTCATTTACCCACAAAATGACCTCAGCTACGTCGAGAATTTTCTGCAGATGATGTTCTCGGTGCCCAGTGAGCCATATGAAATGGACCCCGATTTTGTAGATGCCTTGAATCTTCTGTTGATCGTACATGCGGATCATGAGCAGAACTGTAGTACCTCGACGGTTCGCATGGTCGGTTCTTCAAATGCTAATTTATTTGCCTCGATCGCGGCCGGCATTTGCGCTTTGTGGGGTCCGTTGCATGGCGGCGCCAATGAAGCGTGCGTCAACATGCTCGATCAGATCATTGAAGACGGTGCCAACGTTCAGAAATACGTCGATATGGCAAAGGACAAATCAAGTGGATTTCGACTGATGGGATTCGGCCACCGCGTCTACAAAAACTACGACCCACGCGCACGCATTATCAAAGTGGCATGTGATAAATTGCTCGACAAACTAAACATCGACGATCCGCTATTTGATGTTGCCCAACAGCTTGAAGAAGTCGCCTTGAACGATCCGTATTTTGTCGAAAAGAAACTCTACCCTAACGTCGACTTCTATTCTGGTGTCGTCTATCGGGCACTCGGAATTCCGGTGCAGATGTTTACCGTGTTGTTTGCGATGGGCCGCCTGCCAGGTTGGATTGCACATTGGATGGAAATGCACCGCTCGCCGACATTCCGCATCTGCCGCCCTCGCCAGATCTACACCGGCGCCCTGGACCGCGACTTTGTCCCCATCGACCAGCGTCGTTAGGCGATGCAATACGCGTCACAGGTGCAGGCTTGCGTGGGAAACCAGGCATCGATGGAATACGATCCCTGTTGGTCGCTCTGCTTCCTGCGAAGAAACGCTCCGAAACCGGACGTCTCTCGTAACATGCAATAGCGGATTGTGTCGACTTATGCGCTGAGTGTTCCAAGGGTTAGCAAATAGTAGCCGACCACTGGTACCAATATGTGCACTTCTCCGGCATGAACCCCAAACTTCTGGGGGTATCAAGAATCGATGCTCCGTTGTCGATACTAGAGACAGGGAACGTAACAGGGATTAGCGATCCCCTGGGATGACACAGCTCGGGTCACCTGTGGAAATACCCAAAATTCCGCCCGTTGTCAGGCAAAACGGTCGCCACCCAGTGCATTGCAACAGTTTACTGATGCAGCACAGTCCTCTCATTACCAGGTGCTGTTCAGTCATGGCGCACGCCAAGATACTCCAGGCCTTCATCAGGCGAATTACCCGGATCTTTCCAAGCACGTCCTCACGAACCAGCTACCATCAACCACAAACCAGATCAGAACCGCGGGTCTCACCCTGCCTCTGTCCAACCTGTCGACATATGCGAAAAACAGCCGGTCAGTCTGATCGAAATGCAGCCTGAATAACCGACCCGCCACCGCTGCTCTCAATCATCCGCTTTCTTGCCACGGCGCTGGCGGAGGGCCTCCCTCGCGGTAGCTCTTTCCTGTTCGTTGAGCCGACCGTCTCCATCCTTGTCAAACCGTTCGATCAACTTCTCTCGATCCACACGAGCAGGTCGCCGCCTGGGCTCTCCCCGGCTTCGATCGCCGCGACCTCTCGGCTGGTCGCCACGACCTTTTTTCTGGCCACCACGACCGGCTGCCTGGCGACTGGCGTCAGTACGTTGACGGCGTAAAGACTGTAGCAGGGCAGACAATTCTTCCCGATTCAACTTTTTGTCACCATCTTTGTCAAATCGCCGCAGAAGATTCTGCGCATTCAAACGCGGCTGCTCTGGACGACGACGACCGGCACCTGCCCGTTGCGAATTATCCTGCTCGCGTGCTCGACGTGCCTGGGCACGCTCTTCGTCGTTGAGTTTGCCATCACCATCCTTGTCAAACCTCTTGAGAACTTCAGCAAAACGACCTTTTCCTTTCTTGGCGCGCTGCCTCCGTGCCGCAAGCCGCTCTTCCTCATCGAGCCGACCGTCGCCATTCTTGTCAAACCGTTTAAGCAACTCCTGCCGGTCAGCTCCTCGCCTGCCGGGGCGGTCGTTATCGTCTGCCAGCGTCCAATAGGCGCTACCTAATACGACAATCAAACATGCAAAACCGGCAAACCGCATGGCGTTCTCCAATGCACTCTAAAGGTTTTTGGCTCTTTTCTCATTCTATTATGACACGTCATAACTGTATTCATAGAACCACGGGTCAACAGCAAAGTTTCGCCGGATGAGAAATAAAGACCGTGGGACAAGCGAGACACCGTTCCACTGGGACCAGAATCGGATCAGGCTGCGGAAGAGACAGGTTGACCTGGACGCTCCATTCGCGCAACTAGTTCGCCCGACAATCGGCGATAATCTTCAGCACCATTCGAATCAGGCGCGTACTGGAAAATTGACTGGCCGAAGCTAGGGGCCTCCGCCAGGCGAATATTACGACGGATTCGCGTGCTAAATAAATCTGCCCTCGCCCAGGGCCCACGGGACTGTTGATGTTCAGTAAAGAACTCAGAAACATCTTTCGCGACTTCGTTTGCCAACCGCGTACCTGCATCAAACATGCACAACACAACACCAGTCAACTCCAAATCCGGATTGAGTCGATCGGAAACGAGCTGAACCGTATGTAGCAACTTACTGAGACCGTGTAGCGCCAGAAAATGGGGCTGTAGCGGCAACAACACCTCATGAACGGCGGTCAGCGCATTGAGGGTCAGAATACCTAGCGAAGGAGGACAGTCCACGATCAGCGTATCGAAGTTCTCAGAATCACGTGCGATGCAATCACTCAGGATCTTCTCTCGGCCAACCTCACTTGCCAATTCCAATTCGGCTGCCGCCAGATCGAGATGCGAGGGAACCAGCGAAAATCGCTCTCCGACCACCTGGCGCACCTCGCCCAGGTCACGACGGCCAGTTAGCACGCCGTACACGGAATCAGCACTTTCTGGAATAGAAATACCCAGGTGCAGCGATGCGTGAGCCTGCGGATCCATATCGACCAGACAAACACGTTGCCCAGCATCAGCCAGCGCTGCAGCCAGATTCACGGCAGTCGTTGTCTTGCCCACCCCTCCCTTTTGATTGATGATCGCAATCGAACGCATCGGAACTCCCTTTCCCACCTGCCGAGCAAACAGCTGTCCGCCGGCCTCCCCGTTGATTCACCAAAGTGGGCGAATTATAGCGGCTGAGGACGCTGAGCTCCTAGCGTATTCCGGCGCCCGGCGTTGGTGCTCATGGAAAAATGAGCTAAAACAGTGGACTTCGGTTGGGATACATTTTGGATCGGGATCGGTTCATGAGGCATATTGGCACATTGCCGAATGAGAACGCAGCGCGAGTTTTTACCGCGTTTCTCCTCACTCAGGACATTACCGCATCATCAGAACAGGATGCGGAAGAATGGATAATCTGGGTACACGACGAAAACAACGTCGCGCGCGGTCGCGAGGCACTGGAAAATTTTCGCCAGGATCCAAACGGAGAAATCTACCTGCAGGCCGAAACCGCGGCTGAGCAAATTGTCCGTAAACGCCTTGAAACGGAAAAACAAAATCAGAAAAACGTGCGCGATCTGCGTGGCCAATGGAATCGGCAGTCTGGCAGCCAACAACGCCCGTTGACATTGTCTGTCGTAGTCTTGACTGTCCTCGTTTTCTTTTTCAGTGGCAGCAGTTCCCCACGTCGCCGCTTGAACCGATCACCTGCCTCCGCGTCTGACAGCCCCAGTTTTTCAGTGAACGATACCCTTCGCTTTTGCAGCATTGCTGAATACCGCAGAACAGGAGATCCGCTGGTAAGCATCAAGCAAGGGCAAATCTGGAGACTGGTTACGCCCATCTTATTGCACCCTGGAGGCATCTGGCACCTGGTTTTCAACATGCTTTGGCTGTGGCAGTTAGGAGGGATTATTGAATCCCGACGTAGCAAACTCACTCTGGCCGGTGTCCTGCTCCTCACAGCGGTCCTCTCCAACCTGGCACAGGCAATCATGCCTCTCGATCTTCCAGCACCGTTAACACCGTTCTCAGGGAACCCTATTTTCGGTGGTATGTCAGGTGTGGTTTACGGATTACTAGGCTATCTCTGGGTAACCGGCCGCCTCGACCCGGGTAGCGGAATTTTTCTACATCCCAATACGGTAATGCTTATGATCGGATGGGCCTGCTTGTGCCTCACCGGCTTTCTCGGACCGGTCGCCAATACCGCGCATTTTGCGGGACTTTTCGTTGGCATGGCGGTGGCCAATTTCACTTTGAACCCAGGTCGACAGGCCTGATCAACAACAACGAGGGGTCAATTTTCAAGTCGAGGTGACGCTTCACTCGCTTCGGGCAGTTCTTCGCTAAGGCTCGACATATGGGGCGTCACGAATTCGACCACTCGATCCATCATCTGGGTCACACGCACCACTTGGGTGCCCCCAGCAACACAGGCCAGTCGGCTGGCAGTGGCAAACACCAGCGTTGTCTGTTGTTCACCATCGCGAAAGTGCAATGCCAAATTCCACACTACCGTCTGGCCTGCCGGTGCGCTTGACCAGTCGTAGTTACGGTCGATGATCAGTGCATGGCGCGCATGCACCAATCCACGCAGACGGCTAATTTCTACCTGTTCCAGTATGGCCAGTGACTGTCCACGAACCTCTAACTTGGAACTACTTTGATCTGACTGTGGTCCCAAGCGCCAAACTTCAACCTGATCAGCGTGGCGAATCAACATTGCCGTTTCCGAGCCCCAGAACTCCAGGATTCGCCTTCCCTGCCGATAGTGATGCCAGACCGCGAACCCGCCCAGCACACATCCCAGCAAAACCATCGTCAAAATCGCCCACTTTCCTCGGCTCACAAGACCCACCCTCTTTCAATTCGACCTGTTCTACAGTGGTTCCCCAGTTGCGCGGGCGTAAGTATACTTGGTGGCGGGTTACTTTTCGCCACCGGTTCAACAGATACTGCGCGAGCCGCCGGGCCTCAGATTGGCTGACTTGTCGATTTCACAGATCCTACCAGGAGATGCCTCAGGTGCCTGACCAGTTCGACCCTTACCGCGAATCCTTGATCGTTGAAAAGAACACGGTCTGGTCCGAAGTAGATGCGGAATTGGACTCACAAGAAAAAACGCGGATTGCCGATGCGCTACACGCAGACCCGGAACAATGCGCCCATTTGGATTATGTACGTGTGCACACAGGATTCTGTCGCCAGGTAACCGTTACCGAACACGACCTCAACCGCGTCAACTATTAATCCTGACCGTGAAAGTTCGTGGCAGCCGGTTCGTTACGATCGGTGATCACTCAAGGCTCGGTTGATGCGTATGTCCTGCTGCTTGAGGTTTTGACAAGCACGTCTTCACGAAACTATGGCAATAAGGGCAAACCTGGCCATTGGCGGGCGAGCAACCTGTTAGACTCGATCAAGCGAGACAGCTGTCCACAGTAGAACGCGAAATCGTACGAAACGTGGACGTGCTTGTCACTCGCAACAGCTATCAGCCTTTTCTTTTTGTATGGTGACAACGACAAACTCTGCGGCGAGGCAAAATAGCGCATGACTGCCAGCGTATCGCAAAACATCGTGCGAGTTCCACTGCATGAACGCGCCTACGACATTGATATTGGAGCAGGAAATCTTCCAGACACGGGGGCATTCGCTGCCCATCGCGCTACGTTATCTCACGCCGTCGTGATCACTGATGAAAACGTGCACTCACTTCACGCAACGAAAGTTGCTACCAGTCTCGAGACACATTGCCAACGTGTCGACCTGGTGACTGTTGAAGCGGGTGAAAAAAGCAAATCGATCGAACAGGCCCAATGGCTATGGGACAAACTGTTACAGCTAAAAACGGATCGTAAGTCGATCATTGTTGCTGTGGGTGGCGGAGTCATCGGTGATCTGGCGGGGTTTGTTGCGGCAACGTTTGCTCGTGGCCTTACTTTCTTCCAGGTTCCCACTACGTTACTAGCGCAAGTCGACAGCAGCGTCGGTGGCAAAGTAGGCATCAACCTCCCGGAAGCGAAGAACATGATCGGCGCATTCTGGCAGCCGCATGGGGTTGTCATCGATGTGCAAGTTCTCGCGACGCTGCCAGTTCGTGAATATCGTGCGGGCCTCGCCGAGGTCGTCAAGTACGGTGTGATTCTGGATGCTGCATTCTTTCAACTACTTGAAGAAAATACCGCAGATGTAAATCGTCGCGATCCTGAGATCTTGCGTGCCATCATCACACGCTGCTGTGAACTAAAGGCAGAAGTGGTATCGCAGGACGAACGCGAAGAAAGCGGCCTGCGGGCAGTGCTTAATTATGGCCACACCTTTTGCCACGCTTTTGAATATGTCACTGGGTACGGACAACTTCTTCACGGCGAAGCTGTCTCCATCGGTATGTTGTGCGCGTCTCGCCTGGCGGAAAAAGTTGGCCGCATTGACAAGACACTAACCGACCGCCAGGAACAACTTCTCATTGCACTGGGATTGCCAACTGATGTACCCAACGTCGACCACGACGACGTTATCACGGCAATGCAACGAGACAAGAAAGTGGCCCATGGCAAATTGAGGTTCGTTTTGCCGACGCAGCTTGGCCATGTTGAACTCGTCGATGACATCAAACCAGAACTCGCGCGAGAAATACTACAACAAACCTGACGCAGGTGTCGCACAACGCAACAGGTCACCAGTACCGCCTTCATGGATATGCAGGCTGCTCTTGCAGTTATGAGCCAGTCTCTCAGAATCGCTGCCGATCTTCTTCCCTGGTGACGCACCAGGGAAGAAGATCGGTCGGGACAGCTGGAATTCCGAAAAACCATGGCAGCCGACTCCCTGACTTGACGCTGACCTCCACAAAGTAGCTATAATGGGTGGTATGCAAGGCCCTCCCCATCAGGTCACTTGTGCGCGTGCACCCCGCAGAACACCACATCGCAGCGACCCTCCGCCTGGCACTGGTTCCCGGCATTGGTCCGCAGCTCTGGAAACAGCTACTGGCACATTTTCGGACACCGCAAGCGGTCCTGGCTGCATCCCCACAGGAACTCCGGAAGATTCAGGGAATTGGAATACAAACGAGCCAGGCCATTCTGGCCGCAGGCCTTGACCGGAGTGCTGAAGAGATGCTGGCAGTGTGCCAGCAACATGGCATTGAAGTTCTTACGGAATCCGAAACCAGCTACCCGCAATCCTTGCGCGAGATTCCCGCCCCTCCCAGCTTGTTGTTTCTGAGTGGCTCCTTGCGTCCGTGTGACACTCTGGCAGTCGCTATTGTAGGAACCCGCAGAGTGACAAACTATGGACGCTGCCAGGCACAACGGTTCGCGGCGGAATTGTCCCGGGCTGGCTTGACCATCGTCAGCGGCTTGGCGCGGGGTGTCGATGCAACCGCCCACCAGGCTGCGATTGATGCAGGTGGCCGAACCATTGCTGTCATGGGATCCGGATTGCTACACATCTATCCACCAGAACACCGGTCCCTGGCCCGCCGGATCCAGGACTGCGGAGCCTTGCTCACCGAGTTCCCTCCGCATCAGAAACCATCGCGTAGTACATTCCCTCAACGCAACCGCATCATCTCGGGACTCTGTCTGGGAGTCCTCGTCGTCGAAGCACCAGCAAAAAGCGGGGCTCTCATTTCTGCGCAACATGCGCTGGAACAGGGGCGTGACGTCTTCGCCATCCCCGGCCCGGTCAATCAGAAAAACTCACGTGGTTGCCACCAATTGCTACGCGACGGCGCAACGCTAGTCGAAACTCCACGAGATGTGCTCGACGAACTGGGGCCGCTCTGCAAAGAAATTCCGCAGTCGGATGGACGCGTGATCCGGCACCCTGCAGAACTCAGTCTCAACACGCAAGAACAAGCTGTACTGAACGCAATTCCGACAACACCCACCCACATCGATACAGTCATTACAGAGAGTCAGCTGGCACCCAACCAGGTTTTGTCAACTATTAGCGCATTGGAAATTCGCCAACTCGTACGTCGGCTCGCAGGTCAGCAGGTCGTCCGCAACTAGGCCAACATCTCAGCCACGCCGCAGCAAACGGCGAGCAAGGGCGCGGAGGGTGGAACAGGCCATGCGAGGCACTTCCCCGTCGCCCCATCCATGCACACACAGGAGCAGCACACTGGTTTTGAAACCGCAGATTCGCCGAGCAGACCATTCCTGTCTGATACGCAGCGTGATTCTGTGGCACCTCCCACCCTGCAACAAAGGCCACCCTGCAACAAAGCAGTGCCGCGGTAGCGAATCCGTCCAACAACACCCATTTAACGGATGACGCCACGATCCTGAAACAACTGGAGAATCTGGTCAACACATTCAGTCACAGATAATTCTCCAGAAGGGAGTGTCAAGTCAGGTTCGTCAGGCACTTCGTACGCCGTCGACACACCAGGAAAATTGGCAATCGCACCTTCATCTGCCTGGCGATAAGCGTCGGGAGCCCGCTGGCGACAAATCTCTACCGGCGCGGCAAGATGGATCAACAGGAAACGCTCGTCACCTATGGCTTCCGCCGCCCGCTGCCGAATTTCCGCACTGGGTGCGATGAACGCCGCCACACAAATCAACCCTGCGTCATTCATGAGTCGAGCAACTTCGGCGGTGCGCCGCAGGTTTTCGCTACGATCTTCATCAGAAAACCCCAGGTCGCGACTCATTCGCAAACGCATATTCTGGCCGTCTAATACCGTAACCGAGCGGCCTTGATCGAACAATTTCCGTTCCAATGCATAAGCGACCGTACTCTTTCCGGCGCCCGTTAAACCAGTCAACAAAACCGTGACCGGAAGTTGACCAAAACGAGCAGAGCGTTCTTCTGTGGACACATTGCTGTGCTCTTGATGCAATTGCGTGCTTTGTGGCTCGAGATCCCAATGATCGGCCCGTTGATCACCCGTAACGCGATCCAGAATCATTGCCGCACCAACGGTTACGTTGCTAATACGGTCAACAAGAATCAGGCCTCCCGTCAAACGGTTTCGACGATAGTCGTCGTAACAGATCGGTTCATTGAGAATAATACGGCAACGACCAATCTCATTGAGATTCAAGATCGGTGCATCGGAACGGTGAAGTGTGTTGACATCCACCTGATACCGCAGTGTATCCACGGTACCCATGACACTCTTGGCGGCATGCTTGAAGAGATAATTCTTGCCGGGAACAAGCGGCTCATCGTGCATCCAAATAACCATGGCATCAAATGCCTGCTCCATGCGCGGAACATTACCCGGGCGAACAATGATATCCCCACGACTCACATCAATCTCATCCGAAAAACGAAGCGTTACCGCTTGGGGACAGAACGCTTCTTCCACCTCTCCGTCAAACGTGACAATCGACTCGACACGGCTAGTTTTGCGCGATGGCAAAGCCATGATCTCGTCACCTCGACGGACAATTCCTGAAGCCAGTGTGCCGCAGAAACCACGAAAGTCGGCGTCTGGTCGATTGACATATTGAACAGGGAACCGGAAGTCTTCCAGGTTGCGGTCGGACCCGATATAGACGGAATCCAGGAAATTCATCAATGTGGCACCGCCGTACCAGGGCATGTTCTCACTGGGCTCCACGATGTTATCACCGAACAGAGCGGAGATCGGGATAAAGTGAAGATCCGGCACATCCAAACGCGCCGAAAAACTCTTATACGAGTTACGAATTTCCTCAAACACCTCCTGGCGATGGTCGACGAGATCCATCTTGTTGATGGCCACCAGGACATGCTTGATTCCCAGCAATGAGACGATGAAACTGTGGCGTTTCGTCTGGGTAACGACTCCTCGCCGGGCGTCAATAAGGATAATCGCCAGATCACAGTTCGATGCACCCGTGGCCATGTTCCTGGTGTACTGCTCGTGGCCCGGAGTATCGGCAATAATGAATTTCCGCCGAGCGGTCGAAAAATATCGATAAGCCACATCGATGGTAATGCCTTGCTCGCGTTCCGCCTTGAGTCCATCAGTGAACAAGGCTGGATCCAAAGCACCACCGGTGGTTCCATGTGTAACGGAGTCGGCTTCAAGCGATTTGAGCGTGTCTTCAAAAATTAACTTGGCATCATAGAACAGACGGCCAATTAGCGTGCTCTTGCCGTCATCGACACTGCCACAAGTCAAGAAACGCAACAGCTCTTTCTGTTCATGCTGCGCCAAATAAGCATCGATGTCGGTCGCGATCAATTCCGATTGGTGAGACATAAAGGTCGCTTGCTCGGAGACAGGAGGAATGTCAGCGCAATCCTCGATTAGAAATAACCACGTTTCTTTTTCTCTTCCATCCCTGCACCACCCTCATCCTGGTCAATCAAACGACCCTGTCGCTCTGAAGTCTTGCACAGCAGCATCTCCTGGATGATCATCGGCAATGTCGTGGCGTCAGAGTCAACCGCACCAGACAAGGGGTAACAACCCAGGGTCCTGAACCGAACTCGACGCAACTCAGGCTCTTCGCCCGGATCCAATTTCAAGCGTTCGTCGTCGACAAGGATCATCGTTCCATCACGATGAACAATCGGACGCGGTTTGGAAAAATACAATGGCACAATGGGAATCTGCTCCAAATGGATGTACTGCCATACATCCAGTTCCGTCCAATTCGAAAGAGGAAAAACGCGAATGCTCTCCCCTTTATTTACTTTGGTATTGAACAGATTCCACAATTCGGGTCGCTGATTCTTGGGGTCCCAGCGATGAAAACGATCTCGAAACGAAAAAACACGTTCCTTGGCACGCGACTTTTCTTCATCCCGGCGCGCGCCCCCAAAAGCGGCATCAAATCCCCATTTATCCAATGCCTGCTTGAGCGCGTCGGTCTTCATTAACTCGGTGTGCTTCTCGCTGTCATCCAGAGGCTGGATATTGATCTCCCGACCCTCTGCATTGGTGTACACAAGCACCTCCAGGCCGAGTTCTTTCCGAGCGTAATTTTCACGAAATTCAATCATCTCCCTGAATTTCCATGTCGTATCAACATGGAGCAATGGGAACGGTGGCTTGGCAGGGTAAAAAGCTTTCTGGGCAAGCCGGACCATCACTGATGAATCCTTGCCAACGGAATAGAGCATCACTGGGTTGTGAAACTCGGAAGCCACTTCACGGATGATGTGGATGCTCTCCGCTTCCAACTCTTTGAGATGCGTGAGATTGTAGTTGGTAGCCATGTGAAATTTGCGGTGGTCTGACAAACATATCGCGAGTGTCCCCTCCGTTACGCGGAGAAGACCGCCATAGCTGGTCAACTATAAAGCCGTAGTGGTGTTTTCTCAACGCGGCCTGCGCCATTTTAGATTGCCGACTTTCCTGGCCAGCCACGATCTTGCTCAGCCAACACCACCAGAAAATCCGAGCAGCGTGTAACCACAGTGCTGCCAAAGAGTCCCGCGCCGAGGGCGCTGCATGTGCAAACCGTCAAAGACCGTCTGATCGGGCAACCGGCAGGCAGGCCCGCCCCTACCGATTTCCAGTCCAATCAGATATATTGCCAGTGGGGCAGATTGACGGTCTTGCGCGCCGGCATGCCCTTACAGCTGGCTCTATGAATCCACCGCGGCCAGTCGCTGCACTGCCTGCGACATACTCTTGATTACGAACTTTGCGACGGAGAAAAGATCGATGACACTCGTAGGACAACCCGCGCCCGCCTGGAGCGGAACCGCATATGACAATGGAAATGAAGCCTCTCTCAGCAGCAGTGACCTGAGCGGCAAGTGGTATGTACTGTACTGGTACCCGCTCGATTTCACCTTTGTCTGTCCTACGGAAATCATCTCATTCCAGGAACTGGCAGACGATTTTGCTGATGACAACGTCCGTGTGATCGGTGTGAGCACCGACTCGTTCTTCAGTCATAAGGCCTGGTTCTCCTGCCGTGAGACCTTTCCCCAGGAAATCACACATCCCGTACTTGCCGACACCAATCACGAAATCAGCCGAGCCTTTGGTGTCCTCAAAGAGGACCTGGGCGTTGGTTATCGGGCCACCGTGATCGTGGACAATGAGGGGAACGTACGCTCAATGGCAGTGAACGATCTAAGTGTCGGCCGCAGCCCCAAGGAAGTTCTGCGGACAGTACAGGCATTGCAAAGTGGAAAACTGTGTGGTGCAAACTGGAACAAAGGTGACGATCACGTAGGTTAGACGATGGATCGGCTGATTATCCTGGACCGTGACAACTGGCGCGAATTTCTGGCCGCCCCGTCCGCGGTTTTGATGCTGGGAAAATCGAACTGTGAAGCCTGCGCGGAATGGACCGAACAGCTCCGGGGCTTCCTGGAAACTGACCAGCAATGGCAACATGTTGCCTTCGGCAAGCTAGAACTC
>CAZITS010000050.1:0-13817 GCA_964542185.1 uncultured Pirellulaceae bacterium | reverse complement strand
ACCCGATCCCGTATCAGCCCAGCAATCCAAGCCCGGCAAGAAACAGAAAGCCAAAGACAAGGCCAGCCAGCCAGCTGCCAAACAGAAAGCCAAAGACAAGGCCAGCCAGCCAGCTGCCAAACAGAAAGCCAAGAAAAAGGCCAGCCAACCGTCGCCCGACAGCAAGTGAGCAAGACGCTTAAACACGCCACCTGCAAGAGCTTACGTTACCAACCCTTTGGTGACCAGCATGAAAACATCCTCCAGCGTTGGCTCTTTCTCAGCAAAGCTGCGAATGCCGACACCTTCCTGGTGTAGTTGATTCAGTAATGCAGCCACCCCCAGGTCGTCTGCCTCCAATTCAATGACGGCACTCTGCTCGTCAATTTGACAGTCACGCAGCGCCGGTGAACTTCGAATTACAGACAGTCCGACATCCATCTTGTCTGTAAATTTCACCTCGACGACTCGATTGCCTCGGATGCGCCGATAGACCTCTTCGATCGGCCCACTCATCAAAAGTTGCCCACGTTCGATGATGCCAATCGACGTACAGCAATCTGCCAACTCTGTCAGAATGTGGCTAGAAATCAATATGGTTTTCCCCATGCGCCGCAACTCTTTGAGCAGCGCTTTGACTTCAACCCGCGCGCGGGGATCCAATCCACTGGCAGGTTCATCGAGAATCAGCACCGGTGGATCATGTACCAGAGTCTTCGCCAGACAAAGCCGTTGCTTCATACCTCTCGACAATCCATTTACAAAATCATCGCGTTTGTCTTCCAGGTCAAGCAATTCCAGGACATCCTTGATGACCTGTTTTCGTTGCATACGACCGATCCGATAGGCCACCGCAAAAAAGTCGAGGAATTCCCAGACTTTCATACCGTCATAGACTCCAAAGTTGTCCGGCATATAGCCCACGCTGCGGCGCACTCCAACAGGGTCTTGGGTTACGCTGCAACCATTGACAATCCCCTCACCTCTGGAGGCCTTAAGCAAGGTCGTCAAGAAGCGAATCGTCGTGCTCTTGCCAGCACCATTGGGGCCAATGAAACCAAACATCTCACCAGCCTCAATCTTCAAATTCAGCCGCTCTACAGCGGTGAAGTCTCCGTAGTCTTTGCCGAAGTCAATCAGTTCAATCATGGCCTTCACATACCGCGTCAAGAACACCACCAGGGTATTGCTTGACGGCATTCCAAGTCTGTCGCGAAACGCAACCAAGAATTTTCACACCAACTGTTAATCAAGCGGAAATGATTCCCGCACCGTAATCCGCTGTACTCTTAGTCCGCGTTCAGCGCGGAACACTTCTATTTCAACCGTGTCATTGGCTTTGGTTTCTCCGAGTCGATTGTGAAGCTCCTGACCGCTTTGTATCGCCATTCCGCCAAAGCCCACGATGACGTCATTTGTCTGAAGCCCGATCTTGTCAGCTGGCCCTCCTGACTCAACGCGTGTCACCAATGCGCCCGTGACAACCCACTCACCGGTCTCCGTGCGAACTCCCAGCGCCTCACTCATCTGCCGCGTCATATCCTGGACAGTCACTCCCAGCGTCACGCGCTGGTCAGTCTCATCGAACTTGGGGTCAACTACCGCGAGTTTGGTGTTGTAATCCCGTTCAGCCTGGGGAAGTGATTTGTGTCGCAAATGCACCAGCACAAACATGCGTGTCTCAACCTGAGAACTCTCAGGAAGAAACGTCGATTTGCCTGAGGGCTGGTCAGTCCATCCCATCAAACGGACTTCGCCTTCCAGAAGTTCGAGACGATCTTCAACAAGTTCAAAGAGCCTGCCCAATCGCACAGTTCCGCGCCGTTGATTACGGATAAATTTACGTATCTCTGCAGGATCCAAGCGTCCGTCGGGCACCTGGTCATCCGCGGATGCATCCCACTTATCAAATTCAACCCTGAGCACATGTCCCAGGGGAATCTCCGTTTCCTGAATCATCTTGTCCTGATTGCGATCCAGCTCCTGCAATAACGACTGAATCTGATGCCGTGGCCCCTGTGTCATGGGGGATTGGTCCCACTGCACCGGATGTTTCTGACCATCGGGAGCATCTATAAAGGTTGGGGTTCGTGTCGATCCTGGTGCGACGTCACCCAACCAGGCAATCTTCAATCTACCGTTCTGGCGAGACATCAGAGCTGCGTCCCGCACGTTCACGCGTGTCCCGTTGTTGAGCTGAAAACCAGTCGCCTGGTTTCCTTGTAACGTAAAACTACCGCCCATGTCGTACATTTGTTCGGCATGCAACCGCTCAGTTGAATTGGATTCAACTAGAACATTCGACAACTGGACCTGCCGATCGCGCCGTAGACTAACCGTCGCAACGCGCCGCCGATCGTTCTGCACCCCGGGAAAGGGCTGTGCCACCGAAGTCATATCGTCATAAGTCACATCATAAGCTGTCGACAAGGACGTATAGAGCACTGTGTAACGTGTCAGATGACCACGCCCATACCCGCCCTGTACTTCGAGAATCGCCAGCTCCGTACGGCTACGTGCAAAGCCAATGTCCAGCTGCGCCAGCCGAACGACCGCAACCGCACCGCCCACTGCGATGACAGGAGCGGCCAGCCACGCCCATTCCACGCGGCCAATTAACCGAAACAGAATCCAATTCGCTGGCACCAAGGCAAGCAGATACACAGCCAAAACGCGGAGTACAAAAGACGCCTTGGGGATGTTAATTCCAGCTGCATCTTCCAAAGCCAGCCGTGCTTGATGTGAAGCGCCACTATAGTCATTCCATGCTCCTACCCCAGAGCGAGGTCCCGGACGGAACCCTGAAAAACGCCACGCGTCTTTCCCAGCGGCCGAGGTCCCGTCTGTACCTTGCCCGGAATTCGCTGTTTCTGCAGTAACGGCCTGGGCACTAGTCGTGCCTTGGCGCTGTGCCGTACCACGGCGCGGCGTTACTTCCCGTTCGCCACCTAGCACACGCCCTACGTCTCGACTGAAATACCGCAATCCAGAAGTCGTCCGGGCGTCGCGCTCGTGCCCGCGCAGGTCGTGCCAGGCAACGTCTGCCGTCCCCGCTGTTGCGCTCTGACGAAATTCCCTGCGCGGCCTCCGAAAGAGGCAATTATTTACAAATCCGTCAAAGCTCTTCCAGGCGATCACCTTGCGATCAGTCAGCGAAAATCCAGTAACAACAACTCGCCCACGACCGACCCGACGTTCGGCTACCAGACCACCCGTGCCATATAAAAACATGTCGCGCGGCGCACGCAACTGCATTTCGACACCGACTAAAGGATTCTCCGGCAGCACGTCGAGCGACTGATGGATTTCCTCTTTCTCTTTGACGTACCGCATCGACCAGTAATTATTGATATCCGCCAGTTTTTCTGGTGCCAGCTGTACGGTCTTCACCTTATCAACCGGCAAAAACGGATCCAAGAAGCTACCGCGCAGCAGGTCGAGTGAGTCGGGTCCGCTCACCACGACTTGCCCCCCCCAGTGCAGCCAATCGAGTAGCGCGGTTTGCTGATCCGGAGCCATCAATTTGGGGTCAATACCATCCCAAATAAGGTAAGCCACACAGGTCCACGCAAACGGATGGCTGGGGAGTGGCACACTATTCTGTATCTTGGGTGCAAAAACACGGTAGTACCACAGTCGCTCCTGCGTGTCTGACCCGTATTCGTCGAACGGTGGCAACACCGTGTCCAGTGTCTTGATGTACGAGTACTCGTTGTGATCCTCTGCCAGCACAACGAGAAAATACTGGTAACCCTCCATGATGGTCGTCAAATCCGTGGTCCGCATGATCTCACGACCACCCCGTCGACTTCGTACACGCGTATCCAGCCACACCTGACGCCCTTTTCCATACCGGGACAAATCCGGAATAAAGAACATCATTTCAAAAAACTTGTTCACTCCCTTGGGTAATGGAGCAGGACGTGACGTGACCATCGCAAAACGTGTCTTGTCGATAGGTAACGGAATACCCTGCCGATCGACCGAACCTGTCACCAGATCGGCCTGATAGTCAGTATGGTTCGCTTTGATGGACTGACTTACCGTGTGAAAGTGCCCCGGTTTCACCGCGTTACGTCGCACCAGAATTTCACCGGGCAGCATCTGGGGATTGCCAAACTCAAATTCATCCTTCGCGGCCTCCTGCTCGCTCCGCTTCTGCTTTTCCTTTTCCTGTTGTCGCGCAGTCTGGCTGGTCTGCTGGCAACCTCCACATCCTGCCATGGTCAACCCCAGCAGGGTCAACACAACCCACAGAGAGCGGGAGAGCAGCGCCGAGTCACTGCGGCGAAAATTGTTGCTGGGATCGCTGCAAGCCATGACGGAACATTTACATCGTGAAGGTTATGTCGTGAAGGTTCGGTTTGCCCGGCTGGCTGAACTGCAGAACAACTCAAGAGGCGTGCAAACCGGAGCACACGAGTTTACGTGCTCTAACAAGGGCGGAAAAGTAGCAGACCGCCCAGTTATCGACCGTCCCACCCGCAAAACGATGGACCTGACCGTTGGGAACCGGCCCCTGAGCAGGCCACGGCGACATCCATCCTGCTCAAGAACCGGATAGACGCCGATAATCTTCCGGCGTATCGATGTCTGCAAACATCCGATCGTCTTGCCAATCTACCTCTGCAGGAGCGTGACGCTTGACCAACACGCTAACTCCTTCGTCAGATCCCAGTTGATCCAACTCGTTGGCCAGCAGCCAGGGAAACAACACGGGATGACCACGTCTGTCCCGCACGCGCGGCACCACAATTCTTGGTGCACTGGGCTGGTAGCCCGCCAGCACATGATCAATCAACCTGGCAGACAGTTCGGGCAGGTCCGCCGGCGCTAGTAACCAGGCGTCTGTATCCGAGGGCTGGCAACGCTCTTGCAAGTGTGCGATGGCCAGTTGGACGGAAATTTTCATTTCTGCTGGCGACTCTGATGGCACCAGGACATGAACTCCTGGACGCTGGCAGTGTGCGGCAAGCGCCTGATCTTCCGGCCGAACGACCACCACAACCTGGTCAACACGACTCGCTCTCCAGGCATTGAGAACCGCATCGATCACAGTCCCGTCGCGCCAACGCATGAGCAACTTCGGACGTCCCATCCGTCGGCTGCAACCAGCTGCCGGCACAATTCCAAAACTCGCGAAGGAACGATCAACCACGGCTTCATCCGATCAATTGGGCCAGCCGAAAACGCACCGAGTTACATTTCCACAGCGGTTTCGCGCAGGCCGACCGTCCGACCCGGCACCTGCCCGTCACAATTCCGATGCGCGATCAACTCAGCGCAGATACTCACTGCAATCTCCGGCACCGTCTTGGACCCGATGTCGATACCCAGTGGAGCATAGACCTGCTCGAGGGCAGATTCTGAAATTCCCTCGCTGCGCAGGTCCTCGAAAATCATCCCGATCTTGCGTCGGCTGCCAATCATCCCTACATACCGCGCTCCGCGTTCTGCCAAATGAAACAACGCCTGCTCATCGTGATTGTGACCACGCGTCACAATCAGGCAGTAGGTGCTGGGTGTGATTTCCAGATTCGGGAGGAGCTCCGAAATACTACCCACCAACAGTTTTTCTGCCCTGGGAAAACGCTCCGCATTAACGTACTCCTGGCGATCATCGACGACCCAGACATCAAACTCCAAATCGGCCGCCAGTTGGGCCACTGCCTGGCCAATATGTCCCGCACCCACCACCAGCAAGCGACAACGCGGCAACGAAGGCAAATAAGCAACTCCTTTAGTCGCCCAGGCTCGAGGACGCTGGTTGAGCGCGCGGAGCTGCTGGGCAATCTCTGTGGGAATACTCTGGCTTGTCTCCGTATGAAGTGTGGCCCGCAAATTCTCCTGCGCATCGAACAGGTAGCTTTGTGGGCATTGCAGGCCACTTGATCCGGCATCAAAGACAACCACTTCGGTAAATCCGACACCCTGCTCCATCAAGTCCCCTAAACAAGCAAAGTACGACTCCAACTCACCGCCAAGTGGCTCGATAAGCACCTGCATACGGCCTCCACAAATGAGGCCATCATCCCAGCCGTAATCACTATCTAGCTGAAACGACTGGACCTCCGAGCCGCCACCACCGAGTACTGCCAGAGCGCGGCGTTTCACTTCCGCCTCAACGCAACCGCCCCCGAGGGTCCCCTCTTGCTCTCCGTCGGGATACACCAACATCATGGCACCCGCTTTTTGCGGGGTTGAGCCACGCGTCTCTACCAGGCGACAGTAAGCAACCACATCCTGGCCGGACTTCAGCTGGCATAGTTTGCGAATGATTTCTCTCATTAGAGGTAACCCGCCGCGTCTTTCAACAGAATGAATACAAACGTCCGCTGGACAGCCTGACCCCAGCCACACTCGGACATGCTCCGCCTGGCCGCTGCCGAGCCCCGCACATTAACTCTCCACCTTAACGCCCTCCGCCAGGGCTGGCAATTGGCGACCGCCTGCCAGGTCCAGAGGACGCCGGAATGCCGCAAAACAGGAAAACCACCGCACTTCAGCGGGAAGAGAAGGTGGTAGGCCACGTCCGTTTCGGACTTGCCGGACCGAGAGTTGCCTAACCGCGCGGCCCCAGCTGCCCGCCATGCATGCAATGCTGCCAGCCAGCTGGTCCGCGGACAGAATCCGTCAACAGGCGATACCGTTGCACGAGACGGAAAAATAGGCCAGGGAACATCGGTGCAGAGCAGCAAACCGACCTGCTCTTGCCTCTGCTGGCACACTATTTGCTGTCCTTCTGACCGCATTCATGACCGGAGCAGAAGATTGCAGTCAACAACTCCCTGGCCTCGAGCGGTTGAAAGCGAGTGCGGCTGCTTTGATGGTTCCCTGCGTTGGGCGACCGGCCACTCGATATACATGCCTGATACGCTAAATCCTTTGTGCTGACTGGCGGCTCCTTCGGAGCCAAAAGTGTACCCCACAAAAGCTCGAACGGGTGTCCGCCTCACCTGTTCGAGCTGGGGTATTCTTTCTATTTTCCGCTCGCGACAAAGGGGTGTGCTGGATTTGGGATGCTGGCGTCAGCGTCTCTGTGCAGAGCTGTTCTCTCGCAGCCGCCCAACGCGTTGCTACTCTCTATTCCTCCCAGTCTGAGGTTCCGGTCCTCTTGTGAGGTCTTTCCGACCGGGATAAATTCAGGCGCTCGAAGCGGGAGATCGAAATCATGAAGTTGATCGTCGCCATCATCCAACCTACGAAGCTCGAGGCGGTCAAGGAAGCTTTGACCGAGGTAGAAGTGGTGCGTCTGACCGTTATGGACTGCCAGGGATTCGGCCGTCAGAAAGGGCAGACAGAGATTTATCGGGGGACGGAAGTCACGATCAATTTACGGCGCAAGGTTCAGTTACAGATTGCCGTAAACGAAGAATTCGTTGAACCGACGATTGATGCCATCCTGAAGGGCGGCAGAACTGGAGAAAAGGGCGAGATCGGCGACGGTAAAATTTTCGTGCTGCCACTCGATGACTGTATCCGTATTCGTACTGGGGAGCGAGGCAACGAAGCGATCTGAACGGGTATTGTTTGGTCATTTCCAATTGCCCTGGACGTTGTCTTCCTGGACCAGAAAACAGAACGTGGTGTGCAGCCTTTTCCCATCACTGCATCCACCGTAACATCACGGACCTGTGGTTCGCGTGACCCGCGGGCGTGCCGGTCAGACGCTGGCTCAATCCTAGCGTTCCAGCGCGTAAACCAACAGAACGTAAACGAACAGAGCGTAAATCACAGTTCCGCAAACTCGCCTGGAGAACGAGCACCGTGAACCACACATTACTGGGACGCGTTTCCGCTGGTGAAAATCTGGCACAAGAGGAAATGGCGGACGTCATTGACGCGATCATGCGAGGCGAGTGGCCCGATGAGGAAATCGGACTGCTGCTCACCGCATTACGTGCGAAAGGCGAGTCGGTCTCCGAGGTAGCTGGTGCCGCCAGTGCCATGAGAAAACACATGACTCCGATTCGCTCGGAACGTGCAAACCTGGTTGATACTTGTGGAACGGGTGGAGATGGTTCGGGAACCTTTAACATTAGTACGGCTGCTGCCCTGGTGACCGCCGCCGCTGGTGTGCCAGTCGCCAAGCATGGGAATCGAAAAATCAGCAGTCAAACGGGTTCTGCGGATGTTCTGTCTGCCCTGGGCGTCAATGTCGAAGCACCTGTTTCCTCCGTGGAACGCTGTCTCGAAGAGGTCGGAATCGGGTTCTGCTTTGCTCCGCAACTCCACCCAGCGATGAAACACGTCGCCGTAGTACGACGCAAATTGGCTGTCCCGACAATCTTCAATTTGCTGGGGCCGCTTTCCAACCCAGCCAGCGCGGGATTCCAGCTGCTGGGAGTGGGACGTGGCGAACTCCGTTCACTGCTGGCCGCTGCACTCTCTAAGCTGGGAACACAGCGAGCGGTGGTCGTCTGTGGTGCGGATGGGCTGGACGAAGTTACCCTGGCCGCACCAACACACGTCACCCTGGTGGAAGGTGCCAACCAGCAGGAACAGACGTGGAATCCACAAGATTTTGGATTCCAGTTACAGGACCTCGAAGCGATCCAAGCTGACAATCCAGAAAGTAGCGCTGCAATCATCCGTTCGGTCCTTCAGGGAGAGGCGGGACCGGCGCGTGAAATTACTGTCATGAATGCCGCCGCCGCGATTTGGACAACACAGACCTCCGACAACCTCGAGCAGGCTGCCCGACTCGCCGAACAGGCGATCGACAATGGGTCAGCCCAGGACCTGCTCGCTCGCCTGGCCCGCATGAGCCAGCTCTAGACGAACGCAGTCGATCCCGGTAAGCCCGGGCCTGGAAATTGGACCGCATTGGCACTACGCTGACCCGACAGCGGTTGGCAAGCTGGACCACTTCCACTCTTTCGAGACCTCTGACGGAGTACTACGCATGGCCCCGATCCGCTTCCTTTCCGGATGCCTGATGATTTGCCTCTTCTCCCACAGTTCCGTGCAGGCGGGCACCTGGCCGCAATTCCGTGGCATCGGAGGCGCGGGACACTACGCATCCGACCTGCCGCTGCCAACCCAATTGGGTCCCAACCAGAACGTGCTCTGGAAAGTCCCGCTGCCGCCCGGCCACGCGTCACCCGTGCTTACCGACAAACGGATTTTTCTGGCCGCCGTCAAAGGTGAGGACCTCGTGACCATCGGACTGGATCGCAAGTCCGGACAAGTCCTCTGGGAGGCTCAGGCAGCGGCACAGAAACTCGAGCAAATCCACCGGATCGGCAGCCACGCTCAGTGTACCCCCGTAACGGACGGTCAGCGTGTCATCAGTTTTTTCGGTTCCAGTGGCATGTACTGCTACGACCTGGACGGCGTTTTGCTCTGGAAACGCGTGATGGGCCCATTCAACAATGACTTCGGTTCAGGAACCTCACCCATTATCGTTGGCAACATGGTCATACTCTGCCAAGACCATGACACCGACTCATTCCTGCTGGCGGTCGACAAGCAAACCGGCAAAACGGTCTGGAAAACAGATCGCAGCGAATTCCCCCGCAATTACTGCAGTCCTGTGCTCTGGGAAACAGAGGGCCGCCAACAGATCGTCATCGCGGCCACAATGCGTGTCGTCGGCTACGATCTCAAAACCGGCAAAGAAGTCTGGACTGTGCGCGGCATTTCCCGCGCCGTCTGCATGACACCTGTCGTGAGTGCTGACAATCATCTTGTCGTCGCCGGCTGGGCAGGAGGTGGCGACTTGGAAGGAAGAATTTCTATCCAACCATTCGATGACGTTGCGCCACTGCGGGACGCCAATGGCAACGGAGTCCTGGAAGAATCCGAATTAGAAAAAACGAGTCCGCTGCTGCCTCGGTTCTCCCAAGTAGACCGCGACAAAACGGGAACCATTACCAAAATCGAGTACGAATACTTTCGCAGGCTATTTGATCGCGCGGAAAACAAGGTCTTGAAAATCCGTCCCGGCGGCCGGGGGGACGTTACCGAGACACATGTTGCCTGGGAATACCGTCGTTTTGTGCCTTTTTGCGCCAGCCCTCTGGAAATCAACAACTGCGTCTTCACCATCAAGGACGGTGGGATTCTGAGCTGCCTGGACTCCGCCTCTGGCAAACGGGTCAGAAACCGCCGACTCCAGGCGAACGGGCCTTACTACAGCTCTCCCGTAACAGGCGACGGAAAAATCTACCTGGTCGACCAGCGTGGCGGCCTGACCGTAGTGTCCGCCGACCGCAACTGCCAGATCCTGCATCACGTCGACCTGCAAGAGGAAGTTTATGGCACGCCGGCACTGGTCGACGGACAGATCTATCTCCGCACCAACGGTCACTTGTACTGTTTCGGAAAACCCTGATGCCTGAAATGCCCGTCGTTATGCTGAAGAGATGATGGTCGGGTACTTAGCGGGTTGCCCTGCGGCGCAGCTCCGTCTACTATGGAGTTGTTAGGGATTTGCGGCCGCTTGCAGCCTGTCAACTGCTAAAGAGCCATCAATCGCACCGAACAGCGTTCCACCGTACGGTCGTGGTTGATACACAGGTTTCAAGAATCAAACGCCGCGTCATTCCGACACACCGGTCGGTAACGCGGCGTTTTTTCGTAGCTTCGCGTGTTCCGTCCGCCTGTTCACGTGGAGTCTGAAATGAACCGAGATTCGCTAATTGATGCCAGGCCGGCCGACAGTGCAAACTCGACGTTGGCGGTTCACGCTGGCGAGGCACGCCAGAAACTCGCTGATTCGATCACCGATCCAATCGTGTGTGCTTCAACGTTTACGTTTGAAAACACCCAGTCGGTCATTGATTACATCGAACAAAAACAGCCGCGTGAAGAATACGGGCGTTACGGCAATCCCGGTGAAAAGATCGTCGAGGAAAAACTAGCTTCACTAGAAGGCGGTGAGGAGGCGCTCCTGTTTGCGAGTGGAATGGCGGCCATTGTCGGCCTGTTCATGAGTAAATTGAATGCTGGTGATGAGGTCGTATTTTTCGATGAATGTTATCACCGCAGTCGCGAATTCTGCTCCAAGCACCTTGCCCGATTTGGTGTCGTCACCCGCCAGGTTCCGGCCTGTGACTACGATGCGATGGAAGCTGCTATCACGCCCAATACGCGTTTACTCGTAAGTGAGTCACCGACGAACCCGCACTTGAGCATCGTCGACCTGGAACGTTTTGCGGCAATCGGCAAACGCCACAAAGTGGAAACACTGATCGATGCAACTCTCGCTACTCCCTACAACGTGCGACCTTTGACTTACGGCGTTGATTACGTCCTCCATTCGGTGACCAAATACCTGGCTGGACACAACGATTTACTGGCAGGCGTGATTATCGGTTCACACGAGCAGCTTGATTCCATTCGCAACCTGCGTGGCATCATGGGAGCCGTCAACTCCGCACACAACATCTATTTGCTGCAGCGTGGCCTGAAGACATTTGCCCTGCGGATGGAACGGCATAACCAGAATGGACAGGCCGTGGCAGAATTCCTGGCCGCACATCCACGGGTCGAAAAGGTCTATTACCCAGGGCTGACCTCGCATCGAGACCACACCATCGCCCGCAACACGATGCGCGGCTTTGGAGGGCTGGTCACGTTTCTTGTCAAACAGGCCGACTGGAAAGAAACTGCCAGGATTGTCGATGCCGTGACGGTCCCACGAATTGCACCAAGCCTGGGCGGTGTTGAGTCTCTGATCGAACAACCGCTGGTCATGAGTTATTACGAATGTACACCCCAAGAACGTCGACAATTTGGAATCCCGGACAATATGATCCGCCTCTCTTGCGGCATTGAGAATTCCGATGACCTGATTCAAGACCTGACACAAGCGTTCAACGTATGAAGTTCCGCACACGCGCTATTCACGTCGGAAATGAAAAAGATCCGGAAACTGGAGCGGTTGTACCGCCGGTGCATTTCGCCAGCACATTCGTGCAGCCAGGCGCCGGCGAATGGGGGAATTTTGATTACTCGCGGAGCGGGAATCCGACGCGTCAGAATGTCGAGCACACCCTGGCTTCACTCGAGGGTGGGGCAGGAGCGTTGGCGTTTACTTCAGGCATGGCGGCCACCCACTGCGCTACCATGCTCCTCAAGGAAGGTGATCACCTGCTGGCAGGTACCGACATTTACGGAGGCACCTATCGACTCCTGCAACACGTGATACGCTCGAGTGGTGTGGACGTTTCGCTGGCAGATAGTACGCAGCTGGAAATGCTTGAGCAAGCGTTCAAACCCAATACGCGTCTGGTCTGGATTGAAACGCCGGGAAATCCTCTGATGTCGATCACAGACATCGCCGCTTGTGCAGAACTTGCCCACCGTCACGGAGCCCTGCTGGCAGTCGACAATACGTTCGCGACTCCGGCGCTCACGCGCCCGCTGGAGGCAGGGGCCGACCTGGTAATGCACTCCGCAACCAAGTACCTGGGAGGGCATAGCGATCTATTGGCGGGTGTCCTCGTCGCCGGCAGCCAGAAACTTCATGAGCAGCTCTATTTCCTGCAAAACGCTTGCGGAGCCGTCTTGAGCCCGCTGGAATCATTCCTACTCAGTCGCGGCCTGAAAACACTGGAACTGCGTGTTCATGAGCAGTGCAAAACTGCCCAGCAATTAGCCCAATGGCTAAACCGCGATGCACGCGTCAAACGAGTGTTGTACCCCGGCCTCCCGGAGCACCCGGGGCACGCGTTAGCCAAGAACCAAATGCAGGGGGGGTTCGGCGCTATGCTCACCTTTGAAATCGCCGGCGACCTCGTCAAGACAAAACAGGTCGCCGAAGCGACCCAGCTCTTTCAGCTGGCAGTCAGTCTGGGAGCGGTAGAATCTCTGATCGAACAACCGGCGACGATGTCCCACGCGAGCTATGACCCCAGTGATCGAGCAGCGCATGGCATCACGGATAGTCTGATTCGGCTCTCAGTGGGACTGGAAGACCTGGAAGACCTGCGTGACGACCTCGATCAGGCGTTGAACGCCTGAGCTCCCGACTCCTGCAGACGCGTCTTCACCGGGTGGAGAGCAAGCCGTCCCGAAGAGTCCACTATGCCGCCACGGCAAGAGCAAGGTAAACTGATGCTCTGAAATCACCAGGTCAAGAAAAACAGATACAGACAACTACGATGTCAACTTCTTCCTCAGATCTAACTCAACTCAGTATCAACACCATCCGGACCCTTTCCATGGACGGGGTCCAGGCCGCCAACTCGGGGCATCCGGGAACCCCCATGGCCCTGGCTCCCGTGGCATACGCCATTTGGAATCACGCACTCAAATTCGATCCCGCAGACCCTTCCTGGCCAGTCCGCGACCGTTTCGTGCTGTCGTGCGGCCACGCATCGATGCTGCTGTATTCGATGATGCATCTGGCAGACATCCAACAGCCCTCGGCAGACGGCACTTCGGGTACCCAACCTGCTGTTTCGCTCGATGACTTACGCAATTTCCGCCAACTTGGCACCCCCTGTGCTGGACATCCCGAATGGGGAGAAATAGCTGGAATTGAAACAACAACAGGCCCCCTCGGACAGGGAATCGCCAACAGCGTTGGCATGGCAATCTCATCCAAATGGCTGACTGCGCGTTACGCGCGGCCCGACTTCGACCTCTTCGACTTTAATGTGTATGTGCTGGCATCTGACGGAGACATCATGGAGGGGATCGGTGCGGAGGCGGCCTCTCTGGCTGGGCATCTGAAGCTATCTAACCTCTGCTGGTTTTACGACGACAATCGCATCACCATCGAGGGCGATACCGATTTAGCGTTCAGTGAAGATGTACCCGAGCGTTTCCGCGCACTGGGTTGGAACACGGTAATCGTTGAAGATGCAAATGATGTAGAGAGTCTCAAG